>JASLJW010000127.1 GCA_030747885.1 Candidatus Thalassarchaeaceae archaeon | reverse complement strand
CCTTCGCTGTACAAGACTGTGGTAGTCATATCATACGCTCTTTCAACAATAGATAGTGTGAATGTTCCACTATTATCTGCTTCAGCTAGACAATCTACTTCGGCAAACTGAGGGGGATGGGGCAATGACCCGAGTCGTTGTTGTTCTATACCGGGAACTATGAAGAAGGCCGCAGCCCCAGGGGACCCAACCTTATCCCATTCCTCTGTCCAAGTTTCAATAGAGGGTGATTCTTTCGTTAGAAAGCAAGATTCGTTATCTGCATATGTAGGAGGAACTGGAACATTTGGATCGAATGAATCCGGGCAAGCCAAATTGAGGAACATTGGCATGTTATTCATTGGTTTGAATACCAAATCCGCATTAGTAATCCAAAATCCTAAGCAACTCATTCCGAGCATGATACTTACCATCAGAATAATTGTGAAGTTGGTCTCAGTATTGTCATCTTTAGGAAGTTCCAATCTGACCTTGATTTTCTTCTTACCTTTCTTTCTAGCCATGTCTTCACCTCCTCACATTGCATTCTCTTGAGACATTAGCCAAACAAATAGTGAATATGCAATATGAATCATTGGAAGTAATCCCATAACAATTCCATACACCATGTTTTCGGAAATTTGAGACCCTGCACCAGACACCCAGAACATAATGACTAACATTACAATTAGGAAAAGTGGCATTGCAACTGCAACTACAATATATGTTTCAGCAAACATAGCTAGGGTTTCTAAGAAAACAGTTAGCCTGATTCTATTTTCTCTCATATAATGCTCAGCACGATTCAAGAAATACAATTTCAGATTACCACCTGAGGAAAGTGTTCCAACCATTCCTTGGAAGAATTCAGTGACCCAAGTAGATGCAGCTCGATCTACGGCAAGTTTCACCGCAGTGATGATATCATAACCGAATAATGTCATGTCTCGATAAATCATTGAAGAATCATAAGCAATATCCCCATAAATTTCTCCATTCTTGGCTAAAGAACGGAAAATCTTGACCGGAGTTGCATTTGCTGCAGCCATTGCAGCAGTGTAAGATGAAGCGTAAGGAAGATATTTTTCTAACCGATCTGCTCGAGCAAGTTTCTTTCTATTGGCTTCATTACCAAAGTATTTGTTTGCAGAATAGGGAGTAATTACGCCAACCAATGCGACAACAAGAACCTTCCATAAGAAAGGAAATACTTGTGTTGCATAGTGGGGACAACCACTTCCAGGAAGTGCTGGATTGATGTCCGCTTTATGCCAGAATGCCCAATCTACACACATCATTACAGTCTCAGGGTCTTGAATAGATTCGTAAATTGCAATTAACCCCGCACCGGGTAAGAAAACAAGAGCTAAGAGGGCCCCACAACCAATCATAACTGCAATTGTACTCATCAATTGAGTTGATTTGTATACTTCAGGCATTACTCTGATGTCTGCCTGCACTAGGAGTTTTTTAAGATCGGGATCTTTTCGAGCACGTTCTCGGTAGATGACTCCAAAAAAAGTGATTGAAATCTTCTGCCATGGTGTTAGAGTCATTCCTTCAAAGTCATATTGCTTCTTTGACTTCAAATCTCTTTTCTTTGCCAAGATACCGCCTCCTCTTGGTCAGCGTAGGCCATCCACGCGAGCGAGAATTTCGTCAGGTCGGACGTAATATTCTGTAATGATTTGAGCTACTTGATCAGATTTACGAATGTCATTTAGAACCATCCAATCCAAAATGCGTTTCCTCGTACGCAACTCATTGCGCATCTTCTCTTGAGAGTAGTTGATTTTGACCATGACTTTTTCGAGAACATATGACTTACCACTAAAGTCGAAATCATCTCTAGAAGGATCCCACTTGAAAACCTCATTTGTAATCACTTCTTGACTATGAGGATCAACTCCAACAATCTCGACAATCTGTTTAGTTCTTCGAACACGTCGACCATTTATTCTAGTTTGGATTTGGATTGCAACCGCCTCCAAAGCAGGAAGTAGAACTCGAGGGATATCAATTGGTTTGTTTTCTAAACGGTGTACTAGTGAAGCAACTGAATCAGCGTGAACAGTTGAATAGGAACAGTGCCCTGTAGCCATCGCTTGGAATAGAACATAGGCCTCTGCTCCTCGAATTTCTCCCACTATGATATATTCAGGTCGTTCTCTAAGTGCTGCTTTGAGCAATTCGAATTCTGTAATCTCTCCTTCGGATGATTCGCCTCCGAATCCTTGGCGAGTAAGACCTGGAATCCAGTTAGGCTGAGGAATATTTACTTCCCGAGTAGATTCAATACTTACGATTTTCATCTGCCAAGGAATAAACAAACACATTGCGTTCAATGTCGTAGTTTTTCCTGATGCAGTACCCCCTACGAATAGCATAGAGACACCTTGTTGGAATGCAATCCAAAGATAAGCAACCATTAGGCTAGTCATTGTGCGGAATGCAACGATATCACAAGGACTGAATGGATCTTCTCTGAATCTACGAATACAGAAAGCAGAACCACGAGTAGAAACTTCTCTTCCTAATTTCATTACGATTCTAGAACCGTCCATTAGCGTTGCATCCAACAGTGGTTCCGCCACAGAGATGTGTTTTCCGCACCGTTGTGCTAGTTTAATCACATAGGCTTCCAATTCATCATCAGTAGGCCAAGCAATTGTTGTTTCTACAGATTCAAACTTTCTATGATATGCGAAAATAGGTACATTGGTTCCATCTAGAGAAATATCTTCCACATTGGCATCATTCATCAGAACATCCATTCGGCCATATCCAATGAGATCTCTACGAATATAATAGAATATTTTAGATCTAGATTTCTTGCTAATCTTCAGTCGATAAGATTTGATGATTTGATCCATTGCTGCACGAAGATATGCTACCGGGTCTGCATCTATCTCTTCAATATCTGCATTTAATGCCTGGACAAAGATTTCCATTATCTGATCCTTTTGCTCAGTCTCTTTCTTATTGAGAGGGGGCTCAATTACCTGATAAATGAGATTTAATGTCCTCAAATCACGTACTATTCGTGCAAATGAATGAGGAGGAGAAACGGGATACTTGTCCATTTCTTCAAACTGAGATTGTTGCTGTTTTCTTCGGCCTTGACCCTGCCCTTTCCGCCCTCGTCGTGCCATGGTGCCACCTCGGTATGTACCCGAAAGGCATGAGGATTGGGATAACCTTTGGCCTTCAATCGATGCAGTTTAGGCCTTCCAAGAGTGCTTTCACTGTTGTTCGGAAGGAATCTATACTATCTTCATTTTCTATTCGAAAATCTGCTCGATTCAACAATGTTTCAACACCCCAAGCGCGTTCTCTAGTATCTCGTTCCGAAATTGCGTCATGTTGCGGCGACTTTTCTCCATGTTTTATTTCAATGAATATTTTTTCTCCTGTAGATTTAGTGAAAACAATATCATCAGAACGTTTTCTTTCAATTAAACGAATATTGCGAACTTCTTCTGATGCAATTACGGCTAGAATCATTGGCGGTTTCCCCATCAATTCTATCAAAGCCTCTTCTTCTGCAAGACTTCTCATTCCATCAATTATTATCAATGGATGATTTTCTAATGCCTCAGAAATACTCGGCCATGATTTTCGAAGAACAATATCTTCTCCAAATTTAGCGCGAAGATCTTCCGCGACCATTCCGATATTTTTTGAGGTTGCTTCAAGACCGCGTGTTCTAGTTTCAGCACGAATTACATCTCCCATTGTTACGACCGGAATCCCAATTGCTTTCGCAATATCTGATGCTACGCTTTTTCCAGAACCAGGGAGCCCAGCAAGAACAAGGGCCTTCGACATAACGTGAGGCGCTAATTTATCTCTCATGAACACATCGTAAGTTAATTCTCAAATGGGGCTCTTCCCCACTTGCGATGAAGTAATCGAAGGAAAAGAAAAGAAAGAGAAAGTAGTATTGCGCAAATTCCTAAAATTCCTGTTAGATCTGTTGATTGTCGTTCTTCTAGAGCGATTGATTGTGCTTCAGCATCAAGTCCTCCTGCTGAAACTTGCATCCCCCAGTTTTCCAACAATGTCGTATCACCATGTGTCCAAGATAAAAGGAAAAGTCCCACTAATGGCATGGCTGTTGCAATCCAGAAACGAGCCATTATTCCACTATCAAAAATAGCTTTGTTGGGGCGTAAACCCATTAGCCATGCTGAAAGAGAAACAATGTAGATTGAATTTGCAAGCATCACAATCATTGCAGATACCGCATCATCCCATTGATCCAACATCTGAGCCATTAGTAAAATGAAAATCACTCCAATCCAACTAGTTAGAAGAAAATAGGTCCAAATTTTTGCTTGAAGTAATTCAGGGACAGATACGGGCATCGTATTGAGATGATCTGGCGCATCAATGGCATTTAGCCACGAATAGAAATTAAACCCGAAAAAACCAATGAATGGAGCATAAGAAAGCAAATTGAATGGAATTGGAAACGAAGCAAAATCAGCACCCCATGCGAGAAGTAAAAGGAAAAGTAAGGGTACTGCAAAAGAACCCAACATCTTCAAAAGAGTGCCCGATCTCAAGACGTCCACAATTTCTTTTGCGATTAAAATCCTAATTCGACTATCTGATTTAAGGCCAATTTTCTTCAATTGATCAAAAACGGGAATAAACAAATCTGATCTTCCTGTAATCTGAACTTCAAAATCCTCTGGAAGCAATCCAGCAGAGAACCAAGCCAAGATAGAGCAACAAATAAACGCTAAAGGAGTCCACCAAAACGATGCAGTTGAATGGGCCCAAAGTCCGAGAATTACACGATCTATCGGGATGATTTCAACATAAAGCAATGATGCTGCTAATGCCCCAATAATTGGGATCAATATATTCCATTGATGGCCTCTACTCATTAGTGTAGATCCGAAGAAAGAAACTGCAATTCCTTGAGCCATTGTCAAAGAAACACATACTAGGAATGGGATGAGGGAACTCCATAACATGGGAGTTGTAATATTCAAAACAGATTGAGATGCAATCCCAAGCCCCATTCCGAAAGTCACTGGAGTGAGAATCAAAACGATGTAAAAACTGACTTCTTTGAGGTAGTATGCAAGATATGTAGATTGGAGATCGATAGGTTGCATCGCTGGGGAAGCGAGGAGGAAATTCTTGCCACCGCTTCTTTGAGATACAATTGAACGGCCTAAGAATGCAAATGTTCCCATCCCCATAGAAAATAGAAACACCATGATGTGAATCCCTGAACGTAATTCATCGAAAGTGAAAGTTTCACGAGCCATTTCTTCTGCATCAACGCCACTGACTGCATCACCTGTGAGGAATCTAAGTCCAATTGTTAATGCCATTGAGACAATCCCTAATAATGCTGGAAACATTAGGATACGACGACTTTTTGCAAAATCAACATTTTGTCTCCATTCTTCTTTGAACATCATGACAAATGTAATCGGGAAGGCCGATAGAAGATCAGGCTCTTCCCTTCTGACACTCATAGAAATCATTCCTCTTCGGACCCATTTTCGGCTTCAATCTCACCAATAGATTTCCCGACAAGTCGAATGAAAATATCCTCCAAGGTTTCGTTCTTATGATCCCTCAAATCATCCATTCTTCCAGAGGCAAGTACTCTCCCATGATCAATGACTGCTACTCTAGTGCACAATCTTTCAGCAATTTCCAAAATATGTGAACAAAGGAAAATCGTCCCACCATTTGAAATATGTTCCATCAATAATTCCCTACATTTTCTTTGGTAAATTGGATCTAAGTTTACGAATGGTTCATCCAGAAATAATAGTCTTGGTTCATGGATAAAGGCAGATGCAAGCATTACTTTTTGTCTTTGACCTTTAGACAAATCTTTGCAAAGTGTCTCACTTTTGTCCGACATTCCAAACCAATCTAACCAATAATTCACTTTTTGTTTTGAATCCTCAACTTTTCTAAGGCGGGCAACGAATTCAAGGAATTCAGCAGCTGTAAGATATGATGGAGGGGATTCAGATTCAGGCACAATTCCAATATTTGCTTTGACTAATCTTGGTTTCTTTTCTACATCAATATCCAAAACTTTAGCCATTCCTTCAGTTGGGCGTAATTGACCAGTAAGTAAACGGATAAATGTGGATTTACCCGCTCCATTTGGACCAAATACTCCGAAGAATTCGCCTGCTTTTACCTTCACATCAAGTGGTTGAAGGGCTACAAAATCTCCAAATCGTTTTGCTAATCCTTCTGCTTCTACTAAATATTCAGACAAGGGAGTCACTCTCCAGTCCACTCAGGTTTTCCTCTTTCCATAAAGGCGCTTACACCTATTTCCTTATCTTTCGTGTCGAACAAATCAACAAACATATTGTGTTCCAAAAGAATGCCATCTGTGATTGGATGATCCAATGCGGTCCTAACTGCTTGCTTCGCAATTTGAATTGTTAGTGCAGATTTAGTTGCTAAATTACTGGCGATTTCCATTCCTTTTTCCATGAGTTGCTCTGGTTCAACAATATGATTTACCATACCTATCCGATAAGCTTCTTCTGCATCAACCATTTCTCCACCCATTACCATCTCCATGGCCTTACCATAACCAACAAGCCAAGTCAGCCTCTGAGTTCCACCCCCACCTGGAATAAGACCCAGATTGATTTCGGGAGTCCCAAACATTGAGCGATGAGTTGCTATTCTAAGATCGCATGAAAGTGCAAGTTCACTCCCACCTCCCAACGCATACCCATCAATCAATGCAATTGTTGGTTTTCTTAAATTCCAAACTGCTTCCCAAACATTTTCTTCGAACTCAGGGCGGATTGTTTCGCTATCTTTGCCAACAAATTCACTCACATCTGCACCAGCTACGAACGCGTGGGGTTTCTGCCTCTTTCCTTCCGGAGGTGGAAGGGGAGAAGCACCTCGAAAAATAAGCACCCTAACTTCATCAGAATCCTGTACCCAAGTACAAAGTGATTTGATGGCATCTTTGACGGTATAATTCAACGAATTCAATTTTTCAGGTCGATTTACTGTTGCTACGACTATGACTCCATTCTCTGAGGGGTATTCCTCGATAGTAAGTTCATCGACATCAGGTAGTTCGGCCATGTCCACTGGATGTGCGCTCGCTACATAGCATCATTGCTGTAAAACATGAACGGATTTCATTGGTTTGGGCCTGGAGGGGGAGGTAAATCACCAATCTCTCCAGGGAGTGGTGGCGGTGGTAATCCGTCAAGATGGGGGAGCGGATCTGGCTCAATTTCCGCTGCACGCAAGCCCACATCTAATGGGACTCGAAGTCTAAGAACTCGATTCTCATCGATTCTTATTAACACACGTCCATATGGGTGCCCTGGTGGTGGATTCTCGGGTTCATCCAAAACTTGGATTTCGTTTGATGATTTCAATAATTGTTGGAGATTTTCTCTAGAATCGTTTTCATGACGCGATCGTAGCGTATCTCCTCTAATCCTAGCTAATTGTTTTCTTCGGCGTTTCTCAATCCCATCTCTGATTTCTTTTTGTGATTCTCTTCGATTGACTACTACACTATCAATTTCAGTCTCTAACATTGATTGAGCATCCACTTCAACAACATATTCCTTTGCTTCAACAACATCTTCCATTATTGCTTCAACTTCGATAATTTCATCATTTTCAACCGTTTCTACTTCGGGAGAAATCACGTCTACTCCTCTTGTTCTACTTACTGGAGTTTGAATTTCCGGTTCTTCTACATCATCATCGCTTTCAACAGAAATTTTTGATGATTTCTTTCGATTTCGAGTAGGTGGCGGAGCGGGGTCCCCTCCAGTAAACATCAAGATAGCTAGTAGAATCAAAAGGCCCCCCGCAACACCAAATTGTGCATTCTCTTCTAATGCACCCCTAAGCGTCAAGAATCCGGCGCCACCAATGATGAGAATCATCCAGAGCATTAGTCTAGAGAAACCTGCCATTGTGCCGCCTCATTGCTTACGACCCATTGCCGTGGTTTGAGGTTGGCGATTGTTTCCATTCATCCAAAAAAGACCTAAATGCCTCCAAGGCCTTCGCTCTATGGGAGAAAATCGCCTTCTCTTCCAACTTCATTTCAGCAAAGGTTCTACCATCACCCTCATTTGGAATAAAGAGGGGATCATAACCAAAACCATTCACTCCACGAATTTTATCCGAAACAATTCCTTTACATGCTCCTTCAAAGAAGAAATTCTCCCCCTCAATATGTATTCCAATAACACATCTAAATGATGCGTTTCTGTTCTCAATTCCCTTTAATGAACGAAGAACTCCACTTATTCCTAATGTTTTGTGAACATATGCAGAATAAACTCCGGGAAATCCTTCATATTCATCTAAGAAAAATCCAGCATCTTCTACCATTACTCCAAAAATAGAAGATGAAAGTGTAGAATTTGAAACCGCTTTCATCAACTTATCAGCAGCAACTTCGACAAGATCTGCTGACTGTATTTCGTCTATTTCTGGATTTGGAACATATGATTCAACATTAATTCCGTATGGCCTCAAAACTTCTTTTGCTTCAGTAATCTTTCCTTGATTTGAGGTGACGAACAGGATGGTTGTAGCCTCATCCATGATAACGAACCCTCCCTCGAATCTCTTCAAATCTAGTAATAATTTCATTCTTATCTAAGCCATCTTCGTTACCATCTTTGTATCCATTAAGAACGTAGTCCATTGCATTTGAATGACTCGGATGGCTTGCAGAAAGACATTCTGAAAGAACTTGCAAATCTTGCCCCAACGCCTCAATCTCTGGGGCCAATCTTCCTAATCCAAAATCAATAATTTGGATTGAATCATGATTATCACATAGTAGATTATGCGTGGTTAAATCTCCATGTGAAACTCCTAATGAATGCAAATTTCTAATCATTTTTCCACAAGAATACATCAATTTGGAAACTCTTTCAAAGTCCGTAGATTCTCTTAGTATGTTGAATAATGGCACTCCTGAAAGTCGTGTCATTACCAATGTAGCCGTTTTTTCATCGAAATCTAATAATTCAGGGATTGGCATTTCCGAATTTGAAAGATGAACCAAAATTCTAGCTTCCGCAAAAAGACGACGTTTTGTTAGAGAACTGTCCAGACTAGGATGCCTGTACCCTTTAGGCCGTCGAATTTTCATTACTGCATTGGTACCTATCCAAATTCCAGCAATTGTTCTAGCTTCTGCACCGTCATGGAGAATTTCATCTGTAACCCATTGAGACGTGCCCTCCATGGTTGCTCGAGAGCGAAGATGGATTCAAATGCACCGGGCCTGACGCACAATTGCCCATGTCTCTGGGATTGCCTGTTAACTCGTGCTCCATCAATGGGGCAGATGATGAAGACACATACAAAGATAGAATTGTATTGGCAAAGGAAAAACTGGGGAATAGAGTGATGATTTTAGGTCATCATTACCAAAGAGATTCGATTGTTGAACATGCAGATGCAACAGGAGATTCGTTTACATTATCGAAGATGGCTGCCGAAAGTACTGCAGAGAATATTGTTTTCTGTGGAGTACATTTCATGGCAGAAAGTGCAGATATTCTGACTAATGATCAACAGACTGTATCTATGCCAACAACTAGAGCTGGATGTTCGATGGCAGATATGGCTAATTTACCAGATGTTGAAGATTGTTGGGGAACCCTAATTGAAGAACTTGGTCTTAAGGACCCTGCATTGAGATCTGATCCTGATCAAAAAGCGAAGGCAGAAGATAATTTCTTGGTTCCAGTAACCTACATGAATAGTTCCGCTTCTCTCAAGGCTTTTGTTGGAAGGCATGGGGGAATAGTTTGTACATCAACTAATGCAATGGGTGTAATTCAATGGGCTCTAGACCGAGCTGGAGGATTAGGAAAGGTTCTATTTTTTCCAGATCAACATTTGGGGAGGAATACCGCATTAAAGATGGGATATAAGCCCGAAGAAATGGTCGTATGGGATCCCAAAAAATATCCTGAAAGGAATGAATTAGAACAATCTCGTTTTGTATTATGGCATGGTTATTGTTCTGTCCACCAACGATTTACAATAGAGCAAATTCAACGTCTACGTGAATCGTTTCCAGATGCATTAGTTGTTGTTCATCCTGAATGTGAAAGTAAAGTAGTTTTAGCTGCAGATGCCGATGGTTCAACTGATTTCATTAGAAAATACTGTGATGATGCACCTCCAGGGTCTGTGATTGGTGTTGGAACTGAAATTAACTTAGTTCAACGATTAAATTTACAATATCCTGACAAAGAAATTCATTGTTTAGATGATTCAATTTGCCCTTGTTCAACAATGTACATGATTCATCCACGCTTCTTGGCAGAACAACTTGAATCAATCATTCAAAAAGAGGATCGGAACATCATTAGAATCAATCAGCAAATGTCAAATGACGCACTATTGGCTCTTAACAGAATGTTAGAAGTATGACTGAATCAGTGAAGTTCGCCGGTACCATGGTGCCGGAGTCTCCAAACACATATGTCGTATCTTCCTGATAGTGCTCCACCTCTCTTTGTAGTAGCTACCTTCTCGATATCCTTGTCCTTCGATAATACATTTCCCAACTGTTGAGGAGTAGTACCATGCCTTGTTGTTGTATTCACGTGCTCCAATATTTCAGTTGTATTCGCCTCGCCTTTCTCAGCCAGGAATCTCTTTATGCGTTCTCTTAATCTTGTTGTTCTCATTGTTCTCCTCTCCTATTATTATTCATCCAATCAACTGTTGCCCATTCACATATCCGGTATCCGGAAGAAAGAACCCCGCTTCTTCGAACCAAATCTACCCGTACTACTTGCGCATCATTTTTCAGAAGTTTTTCTATCTGTTCAATGCTAGTTCCATCCATGTTTGCACGGGCGTGTTCAACGATTTCCGCAGTATTTCGCGGACGAGATTGAAGGTAAGATCTGATGAGATTTCGCAGATTTTCGCTCATCTTCTTCACCTTCATTTCTTCCGACTTTCCTTTGCTGATGCATCGGCAGCCGATGTGACGGGGAGAGTCGGGGGGGTTATCAAATGACCGCCGTTCTTTGAGTAATTTCGTTACACAATCGACGAATAATTTACCATTTTACAATTCCTTTCTCAACCATTAAGGTTATTTTTCGTAACATATTCCCTCAACACTGTAATAAAATGTAACAAATATAATAATTAAACATCATAATTATGAATGTTGAAATAACTAATGCCATTATAGTGATTTCAAGGGAGAGGAGATTTTGGACGGATCAAATCCAAAAAAACATCTCAAAGTCCGGGGGCGCCATCGGAGAATTTTGCTATTGGCCTTGTCCGAAGGAATGGGGACTGTGTCCTCTCTTGCATCCAAATCCGGCTTACGTGTCCCACATGTATCTGTAGAATTAAAGAAAATGCGAGCAGATGGTTTAGTTGATTCAACAAGTACACCTGGAACTAGAGGAGCAAGAATTAGTTTGACTCAAAAGGGCCATTCTACCCTAGAATCTGACGAATTAGCCAGAATTCCGTTGGGTCCTTTCAGGACAATTGTTGATGAACAGTATCAAATCCTAGATGTATTGGGAAATGACGTATTATTGATGGTTACAAGAAAACCACCTTCGCCCTTGATTTATCTCCCAACTATTGATGGAAGAAATGTCCTTGCTGAAACTAGGGAAAGAAATGTGAGATACTACGATTCTAATTCATTTGATAGAATTGCGTCACCTAGAGGATCAAATCTTGAAAATATAGAGAATTGGGACAGGTCTGGTTTTGGTTTAGTTAGAACTAGATTGGTAGATAGTGAATCATCTGATCGATTAATAATTGGGCGTTGGTTTAATTCGTCTCTGGAAACTCAATCGGAAAATAAAATAAAGGAACCGATTCCAGGAACGTGGTACCTAGGATCAATTGGGAGAAGTGGTACAGACGTAATTGTATCAAACCCTGTAGTTTGTACATCTACATCGATTGAAATTGCTGGACAACTAATGAAGAATTCAAGCAATAATTCACTAATCATGGGAAGACAAGTAATTATTTCTGCACCATTGGGCCCTATTCCCAGGATAGTTTTGGAGGAATGGATTGAACTTATTCATCCTCGTCTACGCCCAATAGCTAGACGTTCTAGGCTTCAACTACTAAATTCATGGATTAATGGAGGACGTGTTTCACGGCCATCTAGATTGCCAGACGTTACAGTTCGAAGGTTTCGAGAGGATTGGGGAAATAGAGATTTTTTAGATGCAGATTCTCCTTTTCCTAAATCAATAGTAACTGATGGTTTGGGGCCACTTGCAATTAAATCTGTAATTTTGAGTATTATGAATCATCAATTGGTAGAATGGCTCTCATTGGATTTACCTGAACCAATAGGGGAATCATTGTCCCGACGATTGCATCGTTATGATCGTATTCGCCTATTAATTGCCCCTTGGTCTTCAGAAAATGATTCTGGAATGGCAATTCTCCAAGCAGATGAAGTGCACGATTTACCATTTCTTCGATTTACAGAATCCAATGGCCGGAGTTTACCTGTATATATTGGGGAATCAACCAAGAGTAATATCGCCATTCCAACAGGTTGGAGGATCCCAGAAGGGCCGGAGGATCTCAAACAATTATCTGGAAGTTTTTCAAAAATAGACCGACCTGAAGAAAATGATGATGGAAATGCATTATTGCTTTTTGCATGTTCTATTTTCCCTGACGGAGATGAAATATTCGCAAATAAAATTGAATCTATTCATCCATTGGCTTCGTGGATTTCTTCAGAACCATCAAACAGAGTCGAACGGTGGGTTAGAATTGCAAACAGGGTCCCTATTCATTGGTCGATGTTGAATCCTCCAAATCTTACTCCATTGGATCGTATAGTAGATCTATGGGGAATTGTACCTCAAAAATGGATGGAATTGTTCAATGATAGTGTCTCAGAGAGGATTATCAAACAACTGGATAATAGAGCTATTATTCGGAAATTGGCAATGTATGCATCCAATTCTGAAATTAGAGGTTGGGCTGCTGGGCGGCTTCTTTCGATCGTCCATTGGATGGCCCCTTCAGAAACGGAAGAGTTGGTGCGTTGGGGGGTAAATGCTTGGTTAGAAAATCCCCCATCAAGATGTGCTGATTCGTTAGAGGGAGTCTTGCATTTGATGAATATCCACCCACATGTTCGGCAAGGTGATTTTGACGAAATGTCTGAACGGATTAGACGTCTTGCTTGGTCTTTACCCGAAACTCATGACTTGCATCTATGGATTATTCTTTCAGAATGGAATGAAAGAAGTACTCTACCCACAATAGATAATCAGATGTTGTTTGTTAAGCATCTTCCATGGCGATGGTGGAGGACCCATTCTGCAGAGATGTTGACCATGATGACCGAAAATTCGGACGCTCGCAGGATTATTTTGGATAATCCATTACCATGGCCTGCTATTGTACTTCGTCCTGAAAAAGAAATGGCGATCCTGCCGTTTGGTTTTGATGGAAGATACCCGAGTTTAAGATTAACATTAGCAGATCGGCTAAGGCGTTTTCTTTCCTTAGAAACCAGTCAATCAAAAGTAATTGATTGTATAACTGATATTATTGAGTCATTGGATGATCTTAGAGAAGATCAATCACCCAGAACTGGGAGGACACATAGGCATGTTGGTTGGCTTACTCGCCCTTTAGAATCGTGGCCCCCATTTCATAGATTAACCGATTCTGATGGAGACCCTGAAATTACGTTAGCAATCGGTGAACGCCTAGGGAATTCCATTTCTCATAACTCGCGATGAATTCATATTGGTAATTGCACCGGCTCAGTTTGCCCCGACGGCAACACCGAGCTGACGACCTCCCTCGCCGGAAGGAAGGATGACGCCCGGCACCACGTACGGGGACTATGCCGTCGATCGAAGTTCGCGGGGACCATTTGGAATGATCCGTGATGCAAACGACGGCTGGACGGTATATGGGTCCCCAGTTGACCAAATGGAATGATTCATGGGACAACCACACCGTCCAACAGACGTCCTGGGGCAGGGTCAAGCCCACGAGCTACGGCGATGATATGGGAAGTTGCGCCCCGGGACACATCTCTACGCATGATTCAATTCTAACCACATGTACCGACACATATGTCCGAGTCAGTGGGGGTGCTTGGAGGCACCTTTGATCGACTTCATTCAGGACATAGAAATCTCATTCTAACTATTGCCTCCGAATGTAGTCATTTGCAGATTTACATTGCATCAGATAAAATGGTGAAATCTAAACATTCATCAATACAGGCCTTTGAATTACGGCAACAAAACCTTAGTGCTTTTTTGGATGAAAATGAAGTAAATGCTAGCCTACATATTCTTGAAGATCGTTTTGGACCTGCAATAACAATGGAAGAATTTACAGTGATTGGTTGTACTAATGAAACATTTTCTACATGTGAAGAAATTAATTCATTGAGAATAGAAAGAGGTTTTCAACCACTTAGAATTATACTCGTAGAACACGTTCTTGACGAAAGTGGAATTATTCTATCATCTTCTCGAATTCGTTCAGGAATTGTAGATCAAACAGGAAGGCTTTGGTTAAAGGATGCAGAAATGGGCCTTGAATATCATATGCCCGAAATTCTTGATGACGAATTAAAGCAACCAATGGGAATTCTGCATCAAGGACCAGAAGATAATCCTGCAATCGCAATGAATTCAGCTCTCGATTCTATTCCAGAAAATATTCCAATAGTTGCAGTAGGAGACGTCACAGTTTTGGCAATGCAGGAAGCGGAGAGGACTCCATGGATTTCAGTAATTGATGGGAAGACTCAACGAAAAGCATGGAACAAATTCAGTCATATTAGAATGAATGAACAACAGATTATTCACGTTCAAAATCCTGCTGGAATGCTTACTCCTAGTTTGATGCAAGGTTGTTTTGAAGCGATAACAAATTCAGATTCGGTCATTATTCAAGTCGAAGGTGAGGAGGATTTGGCTCCAATTCCATTAATTCTAATGATGCCTCTTGATTCTGTACTTATGTATGGACAACCCAATGAGGGATTAGTGGTTAGAACAGTCGATTTAGATGCGAAACATCGAGCACGACGTTTTCTCGATGCTTTCATCGAGGGGGGCCATTCTTGACTCTAGTTAGTATCACAGTTTGTGCACGTGATGCTGAAAATTGGGTTGAACAGTGTTTATCTTCATTAGTTGCACAAGATTATCGTCCAATCGAAATTATCGCTGTAGATGATGGTTCGTCAGATGGAACTTTGGATCAAATGTTAGAATTTAGAGATTTGAACACCAATGACGATATTGAAATCACAGTAATTAGCTCAAAACCTCTTGGACTTTCATCTGGAAGACAATTAGCTCTAGAATCAGCCAGAGGAGACTGGGTTGCGATAACTGATATTGATTGTTGCCCCGAGTCAAATTGGATTTCAGTAATGATGTCTTTCCGCGACAATCTTCCTGGGGAAAATATAGTGGCAGTGACAGGACGAACTGAATTTGCTGAAGGAAATACGAAAGTATCGCGAATACGTTCCAAATCAATTCGAAGAAAATATGAACAAAGGTCTAGAGTAGTTACTCTAGCAAATGGCCCCTGTTCGGTTTTTCGAAAAGATGCGCTGATTTCTATAGGAGGATTTGACCCAAATTGGTATCATGCAGAGGATATGGAAGTTAGTTTATTGTTAATACAGAATGGGGGCACGATAATCCATACACCTGATGCATTGGTTAGACATGTGGCCGAAGAAGATCTTTCTGTCTTCCTAAGGAAAAGATGTCGTGATGCTCGCGCACATATGAGAATCCTTCAAAAATATGGTTTGCACGGAATAAAACTTCACAACGGAGATGTCCAAAAACATGATTTTGTAAGTGATGCTGCAAGAATGATTTGGCTTTCTCCAATCCTAATCTTAGGAATTTCCGTGTGTAACTTCGGACTAGTAGTAAGTACTCCTCCACTATGGTGGGGAATTGCTTCGACTACTCTTGTTTTGATTCTTTTACTTGGGATAAAAAAGAATGAATTTCTTTGGAGCCTATCTCTATGGTATGGGGTATGTCTTGGTTTATGTGATGCTATACTCAAACGAAGAGGGCATTAACATCATTCATCTGAATTTTCAGATTCTTTTTCAAGCATTGGCAAAACTGTTCCGAAACCAATGAGTGGGATAGACACAGCATAAATTCCTGGATCCACCCATGTGTTGTTTGCGATTGACCAAGCAAAGTAGAAGATTACTCCAGAAATCAATAACCAAGTGCCTATAGTCACATTGAGCCCATCTGAAAAGTCGAAAAGAGGCTTCCACCTATTTGGGGAAACAAACGAACTAAACCAAGAAATCACGCCACCCTCCTCTGTCCTTTGAAGAATTAGAATTCCAAATGCCAGAATTAATACCCCAATAATTGTGAAAACAATATCTCCAGGACTGATTTCAACTCCATTATGGGCAGTGAATGTATTGTCGGCAAAGTTACCATACGACACGAAACCGGCCCAAACTACCTTTTGACCTGCCGCATAAGCACCAATTGCTATGTTCACAACATTCACAATTAATGCCCAAATGCCGGTCATGACTGCAATTTTCCCTAGCATAGGTACCTCGGGAATCCAGTCGAAGCCCATAGAAGGTTCGGGACTTTCGTCGTCGGCCATGAACCGCCGACCATTGAGGCCGTCTTAACCGTTGCCGGATAGATTAGACTGCAAATCACAACCGTCGTTGAAGTTTGTAAGTGCCATTTGCAACTAATTTGATCGTTTCATCAACCTCAGACATTATTCCAATCGCATCGATTCCCCGAGGGATAAGACTAGACACGTGCTTAGTTCGCCCTCTTCTACCTAGACTGACATTCTTTACATGCGCTAAACTAGCTGAATGAAAACTGTTGATGATTGAAGATAATGACCTAGATGTCAATGGTTTCATTCCGGCAAATCTGCAAGCTTGAGTATATGTTTCCCAAATAGTTCCAGTTGTTTGTGTTAATACTCCATTTCTTTCATTGATGATTATGGACGTCATGGTAAGTTTCTGATGAAGAGGAAGACCCTGAAGAAGAGAAATTACTCTCTCATGTTCTACCTGCTTGTGGGCAGATTGTACGTGTTCAATTTCAATTGAATTACATTGAGCAGATTCGGCTCTTAACGTAGAAACACGCAGTAGGTCAATCGCTCTTCTAGCATCTCCATGTTCTTTTGCAGAAAGGTCTGCACAAAAGCGAATTGTGACTTCATTCCATGAACCCTGACGAAGTCCTATCTTAGCTCGATCTTCTAGAATATCTGCAATCTGTTCCGAACCATAGGGAGTGAAGATGATGTCTTCCGCAGATAGTCTGGAGCGTATTGGCCCAGGTATTCGTTCTGTAAATCCAATGTCATTACTAATTCCAATGATTGACGCCCTACTTTCTCGAAGTAGGACATTTAGGCTGGTTAAATCATATAACAACTGATCTTCTGATCTCGAAGCCAATTGATCCATTTCATCTAGGATTAGGATATGGACTCCTCCGTGTCTATCCATTCTCCTTATTGCCTCTGAAAGGACACGGTCAGCGGGCCAACCAGTGAATGGAATGATTTGATCCCCTGGTTGTTGGAGTCTTTCTGCAATCCCATGAAGCACTCGATAACGAGTATTGACGTGTTGGCAGTTTATTTCATGCGTGTAGATACTGCTACCAATTATTTGTGCTCGTTCTTCGAGTTGTTGAGCAACAAAACGACTTGCAGCAGTCTTACCCACTCCAGAAGGACCAAAGAGAATCATATTTCCAGGAATATGGCCATCTAATGCATCAGCAAGATTTAGCACCATAGCTCTGATTTGTGTATCTCTATGATTCAGAGATGGGGGAGTGTGTTGTGGATCAAAAACACGGCGATCAATAATTACAGAATTTTTCCGACTTGCTGAATCGAAAATATTCGCCATGGTGTTCTACTTCCTTCATGTTCAAACAGGCTCGGTGGAACCGACTGTGCGAACGGGACTTGGGGCACACCTGCGTCAATGACTTAATCCTGTTCATAGTAAATCAAGCAACATACCAATTCATAACAAATTTTCAATCTCTTTCCAGAAGGGCATTATTCTATTTGAATTCCAGAAATATCAAGATTGTATAATTGTCCATCCTCTATTTGAATCGCATTAGATGGCAATGATGGCATGGAGAACCCTACTTTCTCTTCTTTTCCAGAAGCATAAGAATGTGTGATTAGAAAGGTCTTCTGGCTTTCTTTAGAAGCGGTTCGAATGATATCTTCTGGACGATGATGATATGGAAATTCATCTCCATCTGGAACTCCCATTTCTAGCAAGATTGCATGAGAATTTGGAATTCTTTGTTCTATTGTTTCACATGGACCCGAATCTCCAGTATGTAAGAGAACGAAACCATTTGAATCCCGAAGTAAATACCCGTGTGGATCAGTTTCCGGTGTATGCTTTACTGGAAAACGCTCGTAATCCCACCCATTTGCATGTCCCGAATCGTTCACAATCCATTCAACTCTTTCTTCAATAACTTGTTCAAGTGTATTTGGAAATGCAAGTTCACAAATTTTTTTCATCCTCTCGATTCCGTTTGAATGAAGATGAATACGTAATCTTGAGACTCCTTCCCTATCAGAAATAAAGCGTCGATCAAGTAATAAAAATGGTAATCCAAAAACGTGATCCCCATGCCAATGTGTAATCAATAAATCAGTGATTTGAGACGATGAAATATTGTTTGTTTGCAATTGGTGAAGAATCGTGGGAGGAGCATCGATAAGGATGCGATCATCTAGAAGCATGCATGAATGGAATCTCCCTGGAGGGCAGAAGGCATTTCCAGAACCCAAAACCCTCAGCGTAGAAGCCATGCAGTGGCCGTGATGGGGCCTTCTTCATTCAACCTACCCCTCTGAATGCTATTCGGCGTCTCCATTGAAATAGTGATAACTAATCCGTCAAAACAATAGAGGGAGTGCCTTGACTGATTACTCCAACAAGAATCCTTACCCTTCTCGGATAACTGTAAACCATGTTCTGAATGGTGAAGGTTCCAAAAAAGAAACACGTCATATTGTTTTTGATTTAGGAGATTCCGGATTAGAATACAAAGCAGGAGATGCACTTGGTGTTTTTCCAACATGCCCCCCTGATTTAGTTGAATCAATACTTGAGAAGTTAGGGTGCCCACCTGATGAAATGGTAGTAGTAAAAAATGAAGAGATGGAATTACGACATGCACTTCTTCACAAGTGTGAGGTCCATCGTGTTTCAAAGCGATTTATTGAAGGATTAGCCCCCCACTTTTCTTCTAATTCATCTAGTATTCAATTGAAAATTGTAACTCGTTCAAGAAAAAATTCTGCTGGATTTATTCTTGAAGATTGGGAATCTACTTCAGAGGATGACTTACCGGATTATTATACTCCACTAGGACCTATAGATGACCCTGAGAAAGCTTTGTGGGTATCGCTCGTAAACGATTCACAAATGATGGAAGATTACATTTGGTCTAGAGATTATCTAGATTTCTTTGAGGATTTTCCAACTCTTCAGCTTGATGCACAGGAGTTTGTAGATGGAGTAGAAACACTCAAACCAAGATTATACTCCATCGCATCATCACCGAATTTTGAATCCGGAACTGTTCACTTAACTGTGGGAATTGTTAGATACAATCATCACGATCGAGATCGAACCGGATTAACTACTGGTTTCTTAGCGGATCGTTGTGTTTCTAAAGATTCCATCGTTCCAGTTTTTATGTCACCAACAAGAAGTTTCGTTCTTCCAGAAGATGGTTCTACTGATATCATAATGGTAGGACCTGGTACAGGTATTGCACCTTTTCGTGCCTTCCTTCAGCAGAGAGAAATAGATGGAGCAACCGGAAGGAATTGGTTGTTTTTCGGAGATTGGACTGAGGAAGGAGAGTTCTATTATCGCGAAGAAATTGAAGCATGGCAATCAGATGGAAACTTAGAACGAATCGATTTGGCTTGGTCTCGAGAAGGAGATGAGAAAGTCTATGTTCAACATTTGATGGCCAAAAATGGCGCTGAAATTTGGGCTAGAATAGATGCTGGTGGTTATTTCTATGTCTGTGGCGATAAGAATTACATGGCCAAAGATGTACACAAGACGCTAATTGAAATCTGTGCTGAAAATGGGAACATGTCCAATGAAGAAGCCGCTCATTATGTCGAACAACGAATGATGAAAGATGAAAAGAGATACCTTAGAGATGTGTATTGACCCGATTTCATCATCAACCGCTTTGTTCGTAGAGACATTATGTTCAACCGAGTGTTGATAGCGAACCGGGGCGAAATCGCGCTTAGAATTGGCCGTGCTTTGAGAACACTCGGGATAGAAGTCTGTATGATACATGGGAGAGAAGATCGCCTATCTACACCTGTTCGGTTCTCTGATAATGCCCGTCCAATATTACGTTCTAACCCATTAGAATCTTATCTCGATATAGAAGCTGTAATTCAAGCTGCCAAATCTATGGGTGTTGACGCCATACATCCAGGGTATGGGTTCCTTGCAGAAAACGCAGAATTCGTAAGAAGGTTAGAAGAGGAAGGAATAACATTCATTGGTCCATCTTCAGATGTAATTCGTCTTCTAGGGGATAAAATTGAGGCTAGAAAGGTGATGGAAGCAGCGGGACTTCCTGTCGCCAAAGGAAGTAGTGAATCTGTTTCAACTACTGAAGAAGCCACTTCTCTTGCTAACGAAATAGGTTATCCTGTCATTATCAAAGCCGCTGCAGGTGGTGGTGGAATAGGTATGCAGATTGTACAAGAATCATCTGAGTTTACATCCGCTTTGAATCTCTGTCAATCTAGAGCTAGGAGTGCCTTTGGGGATGATCGAGTTTTTGTTGAAAAGTATATTGAAGGCGCTCAACATATTGAATTCCAAGTATTAGCAGATGGAAAGAAAGCCATCCATTTTGGAGAGAGATTCTGTAGCATTCAACGACGTCACCAGAAGTTGTTGGAAGAAGGGCCTTGGTTATCTGAAGAAGTACGTGCAGAGATAGGTGCAAAAGTATGTGCAGGTGCTGAAGCAGTAGGGTATCGAGGATTAGCAACATTTGAGTTTCTTCGGGATTCTCAAGGAGATTTCTATTTCCTTGAGGTGAATCCAAGGGTGCAAGTTGAACATACAGTTACTGAGATGATAACAGGAGAAGATATGGTGCAACTAGGGATTCGTGTTGCTGCAGGAGAATCATTGCCTTTGAATCAAGAGGATGTCAAATTTAACGGTCATGCAATCCAGTTTAGAATCAATGCTGAAGACCCTTCTACTTTCATTCCTTCTCCAGGTCGACTCTGGGAATGTCATTTCCCTGGAGGAGCAGGAATTCGAGTGGATACACATGCTCATGTTGGATATGAAATGCCAGGATGTTTCGATTCATTGTTGGCGAAATTAATTGTTTGGGGCAAAGATCGAAATGAAGCGATTGCTAGAAGTCGAGCAGCATTGGCGGAAGTAGTAATTATAGGTGTAGATACAGTAATCCCCCTCCATAAATCAATCATGGATGAGAGAGATTTCTTGAACAGGGAAGTTACAATCCAATACTTAGAGAAACACCCCGATATTCTTGGAGATTCTTGATCTAGAATTACAAATCAACCCAGTCTTCTCATTCCAGGGTATTGGCTATCATCTTCAGAATCCCTGGTAGGGTTCAATTCTTCCAGTCTCAGAGTATTTGGCGCTGATGCTATGTCACGACTAGAAATGGTGGCCGCAATCGATTCCATAGCTGCTGAATAACCATCTCCATTTGATTGCCTTCCTCTACTCCTAGACATTAAATCAATTGAAGACGACCTTTGTGCTTGGTAATCTTGATCACTTCGAAGTCGAAGAAGACTCATTGCCCTTCTAGTTGCATGTTGAGGGCGAAATGACCTAAGCAGGTTCATCACTGTACTAGATCTACTTCTTGTAGGAGTTTTGTAAACTAGTCGAGATTGATGGTCTGGTCGTCTCAACATTCTAGAAAGACTCGGGAATTCATTTAATTCACTTGGAATTTCTCGATTTATTTCATCCGAAATGAGTTCAGCATCAACAATTTCTTTCTTCTTTGCATCTGATACTAATCCAGACGATTGGCATTCTTCGCGTACTGCATCAGAAGCAGGAGGAGGAAGTACGCTTGATGAAGGGACCCCAAACTGCTCTTGAGCCTGTCGAATTAACTGCATACTGCTTGGTGCCCTAGTGGGTACAGGTAGTTGTCTTTCTTCTTGATTTATTGAAGTCACTTCAGCGTAAGTTCGTTGTGCTAATTCAAGATCTTCTTGGATAGTTGGGCGTCCATAGTTCAAAGGTAATGATGGGACCTCATTTTCTTCAATAGAATCGAATAGATTGCCAAAAATCCCTTCATCAGAAACAGGTTGTTCTTCGAATGAAGGTGCATCAAATGCATTGGATGCTTCTCTATAATCTGAATTTGAAAGTGCAATGTTTGCTCTCTCCCTATGTGCCGAACCAAAAATTCCAGTCTCAGGCATTGTTGTTGGTGTTTCCTTTGATGTTGCAAGAAGATTGAAGAATTCATCTTTTACAATATTTTGACTGACGGGATCTTGAATATCTTCTCTAAAACCACCTATTCCGGCATGGGTTGCTAATGCTTTAGCTAAATCCATTTCATTGTTCATACTTGAAATAATTTCATCATGAACAGACGGTTCTTTGGATAACGAAATTTCAATTTTTGCCCTAGCATCTGAAAGAGATACTCCATCCAACATCGTTTCCAAATATACCCTTAATCGATTCAGATTCTCTTTTCTTCCATGAATTCGATGCCTATCTCCATTTGTGGTATCAATCCACAAAAAATCTCTCCGATAAACTAACCAAAGTGAGATGACAATTCCTGAAATTGCTATAGCCCAAAGATTCGAACTTGGGGGGGCAAGTCGAATTCCATAAAACAATAGAAGTATAGACAATACAACCCATCCAGATGGAACGCCTGCCTTAGACGTCATACGAATTGTATCGATTGCGGTTAAATTCAAACGAACACCTCTGCCATCAGAGCGGGAGAGTCTCAGACCCTCATCGGATAGTAATGTGCGAAATCGCCCTTCAATTCCAACCAGTCGAAGAGCGCCGAAAGATTCGGCATCCCCCTCATCTGGTCGGACCCCATTGGGTCCTTCTTCAGAGTGCATCCGGAAGGAAGATGTTCACTTTTGACTTATACATTTTATCATTTGAAATGTCTAATTGATTGATTTAACCGTTCTAGCCGTTACGCCAATCAAACTTTTTTTATCTCAATCGCAAAACCTAGAATCCTCATTGGAATCGAATCAAGTTGACTTAGAATTAATCTCCGATCGGAATCAGTTCTAATTGTCAATTGTGCATCCCATTCTACGGTAATCCGTTGATTTTCAATTGCGGTAACTCTTCCCACTACAAATTGTAAATCTATTGAAGCATGAATCACCATCCCAAGCTCTACTTCTCTTTTTTGAAAAGGTGCTTGAATCAATTTGAATGAACTGGAATCATGAGTTTCAAGTATATCTTCATGGCCTTTAACTGAAATGAGGGCCCCTCGTTCTAGTGAACCATCTTTCATATTTCTAATTGCAATCCCCACACGATCTCCTGAATTTGCTTGATCCACATCTACATCCATTACTTGAAGCGAACGAACTACTCCAGAATGGCCACCTGGTGTGACTAGAATATTGTCATGTTTTTGCAACGAACCACTCTGCACTGTTCCAATTGCTACCAATCCAACCCCCTTCACATTGAAATGTTGGTCTATTGGGACGCATGATTTTTTTGAAGTTCTCTCTGCTCGAATCTCTGAAAGTTCATCAAGGAAATTCCAAATTACGTCTTTTACAGCATGTGGATCAAATTTTTCGATTATTTCCCATGTTGTAAGGCCTGCTTGAACAAGAATTTTTCTGACTTGATCTGGATCGACCCAACCCCCTTCTTCTGCATTTATTACTGCTATCCCCCTCTCTATTCCAGCAACACTCGCAGCGACCAAAACTTCGCCAAGAGATGCATCTACTCGACGAATTTCAATTATAGCAGAGTCTGCAATATCCAAACTCGCAAGTAGTGGTCTTAATCGGTCAGGATGTTTTCGTGGACGTAGAAATGTCAATGCATCTTGTGAGTCGCCCCTCTGTTCCTTGAATACGTAAGATTCAACATCCCGATCATCTGTTCTTTTGCCTAATTCTCTAGCAAAATCCTCTTCTGAGAAACAAAACACATTGAGAACCGACATTTCTTCACATCCTTCATTGAAAAAAAGTTCATGAATCAGATTTTTTCATTGCATTTCTAGCATTCTGTGCTCGATCCCATAATGCTTTTTCCTCATCAGTTGAAGGCTGAAATTGAGGGATAGGGATTGGTCTCATTTGAGAATCAATTGCTACCATGAAAAAGAACCCCTCGCAAATTTCTTCTCTTTCCCATTCACTTCGATTCAATCGACGTGCGATTACATGAACTCCAGCAGTATGAGTGCTGGTGTGAACTACCTTTGCTGTTGTTTCTATTATGTCACCTTGAAAGGCTGGCCGTTTGAACTTAAGAGAATCTATGGAAATAGTGACAAATTCTCGATGTGCAAATTTGCTAGATACCATGCCTGCAGCAGTATCCATAATGCTTAGCAGTCTTCCTCCGAATAAGGTATTGTACGAATTTGTATGCTGAGGAAAAACCTCATCCATTTTGGTGACTGCATCAGTGGAATACGGCTCGTTCATCAATACTCCGTCGTCACCCCTCTCATTTCAAACAAGCCATTCTCTTTATGTTTGAA
>JASLJW010000126.1 GCA_030747885.1 Candidatus Thalassarchaeaceae archaeon | reverse complement strand
GGATATCATCGGGCGCATGGGACCTGTCGTGATTCGTCAGGGTAGAAAATGGTTACAATTGAAATATAATCAAAAAATGTGGAGATGTGTGTCGAAATACAGGTTAACTGAGTCGAACCGTTGATATAGTCCACTTCGGTCGGAGGGTCGCTCGTAACGCGAGCAACCAGACACTGACGGGCTCTGTTCCCACATCCCGGCACGCGGTTTAGGCAATCGCCGCAGCCGCTGTGTGTCACGGTTGCTCCTGCGCTCTACGGGCCAGGACACGCCGTTTTACGGCCTCTGTACTGCTAACAACAATTGGAGGAAACAACATGGCTGACACACATCGACCCCGTAGAGGTAGTATGGCGTTTAGTCCGCGAAAGCGTGCTAATCGACAACATGGTCGAGTTAAGTCATGGCCGTCAACTAATTCTGATGAGGTTCGAGTTCAGGGATTTGCTGGATGGAAAGCAGGCATGACTCATATTTTGATGAGAGATCTGAATCCTCATTCTCCTAGTGCGGGTGCAGAATTACGCACAGCTGTTACAGTTGTCGAAGTGCCTCCGCTTTGTGTTCTTGCAGTTCGTGGATATCACATGACCCCATATGGTATTCAGACAGCCGGAGAATCATGGGCAGATGCAGATTCACTTGACGAAGACGTCGTCGGACTTTTCCCTCGTCTTGCTAACCGTTCGAAGGCAGAAAGTCTTCCAGAGGGGTACAAACCAGCAAAGAGAGCAGGACGTCAGCCTAAGCCACAAAATCATGATTCTGAATCTAATTTTTCAGCATTGAAGGACATGGTCCTTGATCAGGTTCGAATTTTGGTTGCCACACAACCTACTATGGTAAGTGGTTCTCCTTCAAAGACTCCAGAAGTAATGGAACTTGGATTAACTGGCGGAGATATTTCTGCTCAATTGGAATGGGCTAAGGAACGTCTTGGTCAGAAAATTGAATTCACTGATGTATATTCAGAGGGGCAGGATGTAGATGTTGTTGGAATTACCAAGGGCAAAGGATTCCAAGGTTCTGTCAAGCGTTGGGGAGTCAAACTCCTGAGCCATAAGAACAGCAAGAGAAGACGCCAAGCAGGAAACCTTGGTGATTTTGGTACAGGATATGTACGTTCCACAGTCCCTCAAGCAGGTCAAGTCGGTTTCCATCATAGAACTGAATACAATAAGCGATTGCTTAGAATTTCTACACCAGATGAGAATGAGATTACTCCAGCGGGCGGATTCCTACGTTATGGTGAAGTTAGAAACCAGTACGTCATTGTAAAAGGAAGTCTTCCAGGACCATCAAAGCGTCTTCTTCGATTTAGAGATGCAACACGTTCACAGGGTGAAAAGCCGCCCGTTGAGATTACTTACGTAAGTACATCTAGCAAGCAGGGGGTCTGAAGATGAAGACGAAGAGCCTATCTATCACTTTTGGCGATGACTCATCTGTTTCCGTAGACTCTGGTTCATCAGTAGCTCTTCCAGATGCCTTTGAATCGTCAGTACGAGAGGATCTAGTTCGTCGTGCAGTTCATTCTGCTCGTGCTAATCGTAGACAAGCCTATGGTCATCGTGAGCACCAAGGGCGCCGTAAGCCAGTAGCTGGAATGAAACATTCAGTAGAATGGTGGGGCAAGGGTAGAGGTGTAAGCCGAATTATGCGTCGTTCAGGTTCTCGAGAAGGTGCTGAGAACCCTCACACGCGCGGAGGACGTCGAGCTCATGGCCCTAAGGTTGCAAAAGACTGGAGTCAGAAAATGAATTCAAAAGAGCGCCGGGCTGCTAGAGATAGTGCGCTTGCCGCTACTGCTCAGGGAGATGTGGTTCGTTCTCGTGGCCATCGATTTGATTCGGAAGTAAAATTCCCAATTGTAATTGAGGGTTCAGAAGGAAGTATTGAGGAATTCGACTTAGATGGGGGAACTCAAAGATTCATTGCAATGATGGATGCTATAGGTCTCGGTGGAGATTTAGAGCGAGCTAAGGACGGACGAAGTGTTCGTGCAGGTCGCGGAAAGATGCGAGGACGTCGTCGAAAGACTCCAAAGAGCGTTTTGTTGGTTGTTTCTGATAATTCTACTATTGGAAAGGCTGCTAGAAATGTTCCTGGTGTAGACGTAGTAGTTGCCAAGAATCTCTCGGCAGAACATCTTGCTCCTGGAGGAGACGTGGGCCGATTGACTGTTTTCACGAAGGAAGCCGTAGAGGAGATGAGGTGAGAAAATGGTAAATCCTTACGACATCATTCTAGCACCTTGGATTACTGAGAAATCTCTCAATGCTCGTAGAGTTGCTGATCCTGAAGGATATTACAAAGAGAACAACAACCGAATCGAGTTTGTTGTTCGTCGAAGAGCCACTAAGGCAGACATTAAGGCTGCAGTAGAGGAATTGCTTGAAGTTAAGGTAAGTAAAGTCAACACTCGAATCATGAAAACGGGTAAGCATGCTAGTGTAAAATTAGCAGAAGGATATGATGCAGAGGAGGCTGCGCTGAAACTCGGCGCATTCTAATGGTGGTGTAAGAAATGGGTAAGAGAATTCGTGCACAACGCAGGGGATCATCCCCTAAGAATCGCGTCCGTAGCCATAGGTTCCCTGGTAAATCCAAGGTCCCTCGTGTTGACGGAGAGGTCGCCACTGTTTCAGAATTGGTCCACAGTCCTGTTCACACTGCACCTCTCGCCCGCGTCCGTTTCGATGATGGTCAAGAATTCTTCATCGTAGCTACTGAAGGAATGGGTGTAGGTCAAAAGATTGCGATTGGAAACAATGTTTCTCTTCGCCCTGGAAATATTACTACTCTTTCCCAGATTCCAGAAGGAACTCCTGTGAACAACGTGGAGTCTCGCCCTGGAGATGGTGGCAAGTTTGCACGTAGTGGTGGAAATTCTGCAGTTGTAGAATCCAATATGGGTGATTCAGTACGTATCAGACTCCCTTCAGGTCGTCTCAAAGAACTCAATTCTAGTTGCAGAGCTACAATTGGAGTACTTGGCGGCCATGGAAGAACTGACAAGCCAATGATGAAGGCAGGTTCTGCACATTATCGGGCCAAGGCACGTGGTAAACTCTATCCTTCCGTATCTGGAGTGGCAATGAATCCAGTTGACCACCCTCATGGTGGAGGAAATCACCAAGCAGTTCATGGTCCCAATTCCGTTTCACGTCATGCCCCTCCTGGACAGAAGGTTGGGCATATTGCTCCGCGAAGAACTGGCCGTGGAAGATCAAAGTCAAAGGAGGCATGATGAATGGCACGTCGTAAGAAGAAGATGTTCCGAACGCCTAAGATCGCTCGCCGTCAGGCTAGAAAGCGACGTTCGAAACTTGCAGGTCGTCGTGAGCGAGAGTTCCTTTATCGAGGATATACAATCGATCAACTCAAGACTCTTCCACTTGTTGCTTCTGAAGAAAATCCGGATGAAGTTTCTGTAGCTTCATTGGTTCCTTCAAGGGTTAGGAGAACTCTAGACAAGGGACTTCCTAGAGCACAACGTCACCTTTACGACCGTGTTGTAAAGGCAGAAGGCGTAGTTAGAACTCATTGCCGTAGCATGTATGTGCTACCGAAGATGATTGGAAAGACTGTGGCCATTCACAATGGTCAAAAGTTTGTAGAGATTGAGTTAAGAGAGCAGATGCTTGGACATGCGTTGGGTGAATTTGCACCAACTCGTCGTTCAGTAACGCACACTGGTCCTGGTGTAGGAGCGACACGTTCGTCGAAGCATGTGGCTCTAAAGTGAGGTGAAGAAGATGGCATCAAGAGACACCAATAAGCCGCGAAGCGGATACACCCAGTTATTGAGTGGAACTGATGGCTACCATAGTCTAACTACTGCTCGAGCAGTTAATCTAGACATTCACCACAAGCATTGCTATCAAATTTGCAGATTCATTAGAGGCATGACTGCAGGAGCTGCAATAGATTATCTTGAACAGGTAATCAAGGCAGATGGATGGATTGAGGATTCTGATAATCCTGACAAGTACAAGAGAAAAAGTGAGCACCACATTCGCCGTCAAGCACGTGCTATTCCATACGTTCGAAGATCTCGAAAGGGCAAGGGAGGAAACACCATGGCAGGACACAGAAAAGGAAAGATGGGTCCAGGTCGTTTCCCAGTAAAAGCATCATTAGCATTCATTCAACTTATTCGTTCTGGAATGGAAAACGCTCGCCATCGATATGAAGGTGAAATCGATGATATTGATGAGATGTACATTACACATGTAGCAGCACATCGTGGTCAAGTTCGTCAAGCATTCCGTCCTCGTGCTCGAGGTCGTGCTACCCCGCACAACCATTACCAAGTCAACCTCGAGGTTTTCCTTGAAGCTAGAGATAGCGATGGTGATTGGGACGATGATGGGGACGAGGATATCTTCTGAGGTGATTGAAAATGGCGAAAAATAGTAAGGAAAACATTGTTCGTACTTTCATCAATCGGAATGTAGAGCGACAGCTCGTCAAGGAATTCCTTCTTGAAGAGACCAAGGATGCTGGTTTTGGTGGCTTGAGTTTCACCCGTACGCCTGAAGGAGAGAAGATTATGCTTGAGGCAGAGCATGTTGGTCGAGTAATTGGAACTCGCGGTCGAATTATCAATGAGTTATCACGTCGTCTTGAGGACGATTTTGATCTTTTCCAACCTAAGTTGGAGGTTGCTGCAGTTGAGGAACCACGTCTCAATGCCCAGGTAATGGCGAGTCGTCTTGCATCTTCACTTGAGAGAGGATGGTTCTTCCGACGTGCAGGAAATAGTACTGCGATGAATGTAATGTCCGCAGGTGCCCGTGGTATTCTCATCGTCCTATCAGGGAAGTTGAGTGGCGCACGTCATCGAACTCAGAAGTTCCAATCTGGACACATCAAGTATTGTGGAGAAACCGCACTTACTGAAATGGATGTGGGATACGCAGTTGCTGTGAAGAAGCTTGGAACAATCGGTTGCACTGTCGCAATTATGCGTGCTGGTACAAAGTTGCCAAGTGAGATATCAATCAAGTCTCGTGAAGAATCAGGACTAGAACCTCTTCCTCACGATTATGAGATTACTGTAACCGAATCCGAGGCAGTGGAATCTGATGAAAATCCTCTAACTGAAGAGGAGATCGTTGAATCTGTTGTTGATGCAGTTGTAGAATTTGAGGCTGATATGACAGCCAATGTTGCCACACAGGAGGAGGAATGAACATGACTCATCTGAAGGCACGAGAAATTGATGAAATGAGCGACGAAGCTCGCGAGAAACGTCTTCTCGAACTTAGAGAGGAACTTCTGCAACTACGTGCTCAGAAATCGTTGGGTGGGTCGGTCCAGAACTCAGGAGAGTTCAAACAGACTAGGAGAAGCATCGCTCGCCTCCTAACAAAAATGAACGAGAAGAAGGAGTAGGAACGAATGGCGAATATCTGCAATCTGTGTGGTCTCCCTGATGAATTATGTATATGTCAAGAAATAGCAAAGGAGCAACAGAAGGCAATTATTAGAACTGATAGAAGGAGGTATGGAAAAATGGTCACGATTATCGAGGGTATTGATGATACTGCTATTGATATCAACAAGCTTGCTAAGATTCTCAAGAGTCGTTGTGCAAGTGGTGGAACGGTGAAGGGCCGAACCATTGAGTTGCAAGGTGATCACAAGAAACGTGCTTCAAAGGTTCTTGAACAAAATGGATACACAGTGGAGGTGCGCTAAGATGGAAGTTGTTAGAATGTCCTGGCTCGCCAAAACTTTGCAAGTTGTCGATTCATCTGATCCATCTCTTTTGGGTCTTGAAGGAACAGTGTTGAAGGAGACGAAGAACATGATTGTACTTCGTTCCAATGCTGGAGACAAGATGGTTTCAAAGTCTGCTATTAAATTCACAATTGATGACTCAGAAGCCATCGATGGACAGGGCGTAAAACAACGTCCTGAGAATAGAATCCACATGAATTGGAGGATGAACTGAATGGCTACCCCACGTGACATTGGCGTTGATGTAAGCGCACCTGAAGCAGATTGGGATGGCAGTGATACCTGCCCATTTTATGGTAGCCTTCGTGTTCGTGGACAAATTATTGAAGGGATAGTTTCCAGTGTTGGGATGAGTCATTCCATTGTCGTTGAGAGACAAAGAATCCGTTCGATGAAGAAGTATGAAAGATACGAGAAGCGAACAAATCGCTTCAATGCACATCTTCCATCTTGTATTGGCGAAGTATCCATTGGAGATATTGTTCGAATAATGGAGTGCCGCCCCCTATCCAAGACAGTTTCATTCTGTGTAATTGAGAAGGAGGTGTCTGAATGAAGGGCATTTCTAGCAAGGTAACTCGCGCCATTCCTTCCATGGGTACCATGTTATGCGTGGACAACTCAGGAGCAAAGGTAGTCCAATTGATTACCGTCCTCAAGAAGGGTAGTGTACATCGCCGTTATCCAGCAGGAGGCATTGGGGATCTAATTCAGGTCACCGTCAAGCGAGGTACTCCGGAAGTACGTCGTAAGGTACACTATGCTGTTATTGTTCGTCAGAGACGTCCATTCCGTCGCCCTGATGGAACATGGGTCCAGTTCGAAGACAATGCATGTGTATTGACTAATGAACGTGGAGAACTCAAGGGTTCAGATATCAAGGGACCAGTTAGCAGGGAGTCTGCTGAGCGGTGGCCGCGTGTCGCAGCTACAGCGAAGCAAATTGTATGAGGTGAGAAAAATGGTACGAAGCAGTCAACCTAGGAAACAGAGGAAGGCGGCAGGTTCCGCCCCAGTTCATGCTCAACGAAAGAGAATTCGTGCTCGTTTGGCTTTAGATGATGGAAGTTATTCCACTGTGCGAACAGCTACAGTTAGAGCAGGAGACACCGTGAAGGTTGTTCGAGGAGATTTTGGATTCCCGAATAGCGTGAAGACTGAAGATCGTGGAAAGCGCGCTCAAGGAAAGCGTGGGGCTTCAGGTGTTTCTGGCGTTGTAATCCTGGTAAACTCTGATGGTATGTTGCATATCGAAGGCGTTACTGTTACAAAATCCGATGGAAAGGACGAACCTTTCCCTATTCGTGCATCTAATGTTGTTATCACGAAGCTAGATGATTCAGATAGCAAGCGAATGGCAAAACTCCTCGAGAGAGAGAATGGAGGTGCATAATATGGGCAGAAGTAGCCACATGAAGAGATTAGCAATGCCAAGAAGTTGGCCATTGCCTCGCAAGACGACTGTTTGGGTCCAACGTCCGGATCCATGTGGACATTCTATTGAATGTTGCATGCCAGTTGGGATTATCCTCCGAGATATCCTTGGAATTGCAGGTACCCGTAAGGAGGCGAATCAAATCGTCCAGAAGGGAATTGTGAAGGTTGACGGCAAGGAAATCAAGTCAGTTAATCGCGGTGTAGGTATCTTTGATGTTCTAACAGTTGGTGAACAATCCTATCTCTGCATCTTCGACAAGCGTGGCCGTCTTTCATACAATCCAATTGATTCAAAGAAGGCAGGATCGAAGTTATGCCGACTTAATGGAAAGACCACTCTCAAAGGGGGTAGGACTCAGTTAAGTTTCCACGATGGTAGGACGATTATTGTCGATGATGCTAGCAAAGATGAATGGGCAACTGGTTCTACTTGTAGAATCAATCTAAGTGATGGTAGTATCTCTGAAACTCATAAAGCATCACCTGGTGCCCAATGTTATCTCACTGGTGGTAATCACGTTGGCGAGATTGCAACCATTACAGAAATTGATATCAAGCGTTCATCCATGCCCAATGAAATTAGTTTCGAGGAAGGTTATGGAACCATCCAAGAGTATGTGATGATTATTTCAAGCCCTGATGATATTCCGGAGGTGGATGCATGAGCGCGAATGTGATGACTTCTCCACGTATCACTAAGGTGACTGTCAATATTGGCGTCGGCGAAGGTGGAAATAGGCTTCAAACGGCTGAGAAAGTGCTTGAAATCGTAACTGGGTCTTCCCCAATAAGGACCATTTCAAAGAAAACCAATAGAGAAATAGGCACTCGAGAGGGAGCTCCTATTGGTTGCAAAGTTACCATGCGCGACAAAGAGGTCATTGCAAATTTCTTGAAAGATGCATTCTGGGTTCGTGAAAACGCTCTTCCTGCATACAATTTCGACCAGTCAGGAAATCTTTCTTTCGGTATTTCAGATTACACTGATTTCCCTCAGCAGAAGTATGATCCAGATATTGGGATTTTCGGAATGGACATCAATGTGGTTGTTGAGCGTCCTGGTCATCGGGTTAGTCGTCGTCGACGACGTGCTCATCGAGTTGCAGTCAATCATCGAGTTAGTCGTGATGAATGCATGGAATTTTTCAGCCAACAATTTGGCTTGACTATAGTGGAGGAGTGAGAAAATGGGACGAGATCAAGGAGAAAGGATCGGACGGACCAACGGCTGTCGCCGATGTGGTCGTAAGAGAGGGATGGTTCGTCGTTATGGACTTCGTCTTTGCAGGCAATGTTTCCGAGACACTGCTCCAGAATTAGGATTTAAGAAGTACGAGTGAGGTGAAGAAGAGATGCAATTTGATCCCCTAAGTGACGCATTCGTGCGCATGTACAACGCCGAGCAGGCAGGTCACTACGAAGTGACTGTTCGACCAGCAAGCAAGCTTCTAGGAAGCATGTTAGACATTATCAAGGAAAGAGGTTACATCGGAGAATTCGAGAGAGTAAATGATGGCCGAGGAGGAAGTTTCCGTATCGAGCTCATCGGAGCAATCAATCGTTGTGGAGTTATCAAACCAAGATACTCTGTGAAGAGGAGCGATTTTGAGAAGTGGGAGTCTCGTTTCTTGCCCGCTCAAGATTTTGGTGTTCTTCTCATGACTACTAATCAAGGCGTAATGAGCCATTACAAAGCGAAGGAGGCCCGTGTTGGTGGGCGTCTTCTGGCGTATATCTTCTGAGGTGAAAAAATGGTAAAACTAGATCAGATTATTCACAACATCCCTGTACCGGATGGTGTAAATGCGAATATTGACGGCCATTCACTTACCGTTTCAAAGGATGGTAGTTCACTTTCGCGAGAATTCCGTCATAATCGAATTTCTATTCGCCAAGGAGATGAAGGAATAGAGGTTCATTGTGACCTTCCTAGAAGAAAAGAAAAGGCACTTTCCGGGACCTGGGCCGCACATATCCGCAACATGATGAGGGGAGTAGATACCGGATTCGTTTATCGTCTCAAGGCGGTTTATTCCCACTTTCCAATGACTATCAAGGTCGCAGGTGATAAGATGATGATTACGAATCTCTTTGGAGAGAAGGTGCCGAGAGTTGCACCACTTCCGTGGTCACCTAGTGAAGTCACGGTAGAGGTTCAGAACAAGGTAGATGTTACAGTTACAGGAGCAGATATCGAAAAGGTCGGCCAGACTGCTGCCAATATTGAGCGAGCATGTAAGATACGTCGTCGAGACCGTCGAGTATTCCAAGATGGAATTTACATTACTAGCAAGGCAGGTACGGAGTGAGGTGGAAAAAATGTCAGATTACGAGAAGATGACTGTTGCTCAGCTCAAGGAAGTCTTGAAGGAATTAGGTCTAGCCAGTTCTGGAAAGAAGGCGGATTTGATCGCTCGCTTAGAAGCGGCCGAAGAAGTCGCTGAAGAAATGGATGAGGAAATCACCGAAGAAGCGGATGAAGAGTTCGATGATGAAGATGATTTCGATGATTTTGATGATGATTGGGATGAAGATGAACAGGTTCATCGTGCCAAGCAAAAGCCCGAACTTGACGATTCTACAAGGGAAGCACTTTCCTTGCGTTCCTCTCAGTCAAAGAAGCAACCAAAGTTCCGTCGACAAGAGTGGTACAGATACAAGAGACTCGCCAGGACAGGATGGAGGAAACCCAAGGGTTACCAGTCCAAGCAGCGTTTGAACATGAAATATCGAACTCCGATGGCTAGAGTTGGATATGGAAAAGTTCGTGCTGCTAAAGATTTGCATCCTTCAGGATTCGTAGAAGTGTTGGTCCATAATTCCGCTTCATTGGAAGATGTTGATCCCAAGACTCATGCAATTAGAATCGGAGCTAGAGTTGGTAATCGGAAGAGATTAGCGATTTATACCAAGGCTGACGAGATGGGTATTCGAATTCTAAATCGTCGTTCTATTGAGAAGAGAGGTGACCTCTGATGCAGATAACTAATCAAAGACGAATGGCAGCTAGCATTTTGTCTACACGTGAAGGTAGAACCGTAGGGGTCCATCGAATTTGGATTCACCCGGATTACATTGATCAGGTCTCTAGTGCTGTTCAGAAGGACGATATTCGAGAATTAATCGATGAAGGAGTCATCAAGGCTCGTGAAATTCAAGGAACTAGCCGTTCCCGTGCAAGGAAGGCAGCGATTCAACGTTCTAAGGGGCGACGTGTAGGACATGGAAGTCGTAAAGGTTCGAAGAAATCTCGGACCCCAAAGAAGGAACGCTGGATGAAGACGATTCGTGCACAACGTCGAGTTCTCAAAGAACTTCGAGAGTCTGGAAATCTTGAACCCAGTCAATACCGTTACTACTACAGGAAAGCGAAGGGAGGTTCTTACCGTTCCATCGCCCACATGCGAACCAATATTGAATTGGATGGCATTTCCTTAGGAGGTGATGAGTAATGGCAGTTCATGGAAAGAATCAGCGTCTAAAGTACAAGAGAAGGCGTACGGGTGAGACAGACTACCGACGAAGGTTGAAACTTCTCCGAGGAGAAATGCCTCGAGCAGTAGTTAGAGTTAGCAATACTCGCGTTGTTGCTCAGATTGTTAATTATGAAAGTGATGGTGATCGAATAGCAGTACAAGCCAACAGTTCTGAGTTGACTAGTATGGGGTGGCCGAAAGGCGCATCTCTCAAATCAGTGCCATCTGCTTACCTTACTGGATTTTCTCTAGGTAAGAGAGCACTTTCAGCAGGTATAGATGAGGCGGTCTTGGACATCGGTCTAGCTGCCTCTTCTAGAGGAAGTCGTGTCTTTTCTGCACTCAAGGGCATGATTGATGCAGGCCTTTGGATTCCACATAATGAAGAAGTTCTTCCAAGTGATGATCGAATCAATGGAGCACATATCGATGATTCCATGGCTGCTTCAGTTGAATCTACTCGTTCCAAGATAGAGGGGGCCTCTTCATGAGTGAACCAATAACTCTTGCACCAGGATTGGCCTGGGCATTGGGACAGATAGAAGATGACAATACCCAAGGAGGGCAGCGTCGTCGAGGGCCAGATCCTAGAGTTACTCTACGTGAATGGATTACCAATGGAGCTCGAACTCGTTTGGGACGGATGGTTATCAGTGGTGAAATCACTTCTTTCGAGCAAGCAGTTGCTTCTCGTCTTCCAATTCGTGAACCTGAGATTGTCGATGCTTTCTTCCAACCAAATCTGTATGTAGAGATGATTGGTAGACCTCGACGAATACAAAGAATGACGGATTCTGGTCAGAGAACTAGATTCAATGTCATGGTAGTCGTAGGGAATAAGGATGGAGTCGTTGGATTGGCTACTTCCAAGGGCAAGGAAGTTGCCACAACAATTCAGAAAGCGACAAATCAAGCTAAGTTGAACATGATTACAGTTCGTAGAGGAAATGGTTCTTGGGAATCTGGTGGAGGCCCTGGTCGTTCTGTTCCTATGAAGATTACAGGTCGAGCAGGTTCAACTAGAATTACATTGATGCCTGCCCCTACTGGAAAAGGGCTCGTTATTGGTGATACTGGTAGAATGATTCTTGATATGGCTGGAATCACAGATGTTTGGTCAAGTAGTAAGGGTCAAACTAGGACACAATACAATTTCGCTAGAGCAACTTTCAATGCTCTCAAGCAAGCGAACCTTGCTCGAATAAGTAGAGCAGATGTTGAACGGCTCCACATTGCTAGAGGAGGGATGTCCTGATGGCTTGGTTGGTAATCCGTGTTCGAAGTGATAGAGGAGTCGAGCGATCAATTCGTGAGACAATGTCTTATCTCAATTTGACTAAGGTCAATCATGCAGTGATTGTTCCTGAATCAGAGACTTATGCGGGGATGTTGCAGAAGGCCAAGGATTTCATTACTTGGGGTCCAATTAGTTCTGATGGAATCGCCCAAATGATTCGTGAAAGAGGGCGCCTTCCGGGGGATCGTCCTGTTGATGATAGTGCGATTTCAGATTGCACTGATTATGACGGGATTGATACCTTTGCAGCAGCAGTTGCTTCAGGAGATGCTTCTCTCAAGGATGCTTCAAATCTCAAGAGAGTATTCCGATTACATCCTCCACGAGGAAGCAAGGGTTGGGGAGGAATCAAGAGATCCTTCACTGTAGGTGGAGCTTTAGGAAATCGTGGTGAGGCAATTGAAGACCTTGCTGCAAGGATGATGTGAGGTGAAGAAATGCCATCAAGAACCAACCGATTCAGAGGTAGAAGCCGATACCATGGCCGTGGAAAGAAAGCGGGACGTGGCGCAGGTAAGCGCGGTGGTCGAGGAAATGCTGGACTTAACAAGCATAAACTTCTGACTCGTCTCAAGTACATGCCTGGACATTGGGGGATGCATGGTTTCAATCGTGACCCAAGTCTTAGAACTGTTCACAACAGCATCAACGTATCTGAAATTGATCAGATGTTGGGCGATGAAGATACCATTGACCTCACATCGAAAGGCATCGACAAACTCCTTGGATCCGGTAGGGTCCATCGTGCCATTCATATTACCGTTGAGCACGCCTCTTCTCGTGCAATAGAGAAGATTGAGTCTGCTGGTGGTTCTGTAACAATCTCAGAAGGCGATGATTGGGGCGAATGGGAAGAGGAATGAACGATTCCAATGAATGAGGATTCTAATTAGAGAACAAGGTGATTCAAATGGCTGTAAGACGCGTGAATACGCTCGGTGCCGTGGTCATGGCTGTTATCTATTGGGGAGGTCTAATTTATTGGCGATCTGACGAATTATTCGGCTCTGATACTGCTGCACAAGCAGAGGCTGGTTGGCTTTTGGTGGCTTCAGTCCCGTATGCCTTTTTCATTCTCTGGGGGCTTATGTTTGATCTTCCAGAATCGATTAAAGAACATTCATTTCTGAAATATACCAAGCTATACATTTGGCTTGTTTATGTGATTGGTTTGGTATACTTTAGTTTACAAAATTCTGAGAATGTAGGTTTCTTATTGGTTGGAATTATGATATTGGGTGCAGGTTCTGCTGCATCAATCACTTGTCTCATTTACACTGGAGAGGAATCGAGTCGCCTGTATGGATTGAAACGTTTGGTAGATGTTTATCCTTCAATTCAGAAGCCGGAAGGACACGTTCGTTTCATGTCTAAGTTGTGGACCACCACTCTTGTTCTCATTATCTACTTCATGATGACGAATGTGATGATTTACGGTTTGGCTGAATCAACATTGGATATTTTCTCGTCTTTCAGAGCAATCATGGCCGGTGCTTCTGGTTCCATAATGCATCTTGGAATTGGGCCAATCGTTACAGCATCAATTATCATGCAGTTATTCGCTGGTGCTAAAATCATCAATTTAGATTTACAGGATTCTGATGATAAGCAGTTGTATCAGGGTGTTCAGAAACTTCTGGTCATGTTCATGATTCCGATTGAATCAATCCCTCAAGTATATGGTTTCCTTGATCCTCATCAGGACATCATTCTGGCTTATGGTCAAGGTTGGGCTCAGGCTCTAATTGTGCTGCAACTTTTCTTAGGTTCTTACTTGGTATTCCTATTGGATGAATTGGTAAGTAAATGGGGAATTGGTTCAGGAATTTCTCTGTTTATCGCTGCTGGTGTGGCGCAGTCAACATTCGTTGGGACTCTCTCTCCACTACCATCAATATCTGAGGCGCCGATGAGCCTAGAGAACCCTCCTTCGGGAGTCTTGCCTATGATTTTCTACACTCTCAGATCGGCTACAAATTCGGAGATGGTTTCTGGAGGAACTGGTTCAGGAGGGATGTTCGAAGTGATGCTATTGAATCATGCGAATCCTATCGCTGCGTTGGTATCTTCTGTTATTGTTTTCTTAGTGGTAGCTTATGCTGAATCCTCCAAATTAGAATTGCCTTTGACCAACCACAAGATGAGGGGGCATAAGGGACAATATCCGATTCGATTGGTTTATGCATCCAATATTCCAGTGATTTTGATGGCAGCATTACTTGCTAACGTCAATATGTTCACTCTCTTATTCTGGAGCCATCCGGTACTTTCTACTGTTCCGATACTTGGACGTGAAGGTAGCTTTAGTATTGCCAAATATCTAGGTGCATATGATGCTGGGGCAACAGCACCACAAGATGGCTTAGCATGGTATATTTCGATGGTTGGCGGGGTTCAAGATTGGTTGCTCCCCCTATTGGATCAGAGTGGAGATGCGTATGGTCACGAACTCTGGCAGATTATGATACACATAGTTGCATACGTGATTGTCATGACCGTAGGTTCGATGGTATTCGCTAAGTTTTGGATTGAGACTACGAACATGGGTCCCAAGGATGTAGCGAAGCAGATTGAGAGAACTGGTATGCAGATTCCAGGATTTAGAAAGAACCCGAAGGTTCTCGAGCAGATTCTTGAGAGATACATCCCTCCAGTCACACTATTCTCTGGTGCATTTGTGGGATTGTTGGCTGCAGGTGCAGATCTCCTAGGTACCGTAGGTAATGCCACAGGAACTGGACTTCTCCTAGCCGTAGGTATCATTCTAAGAACATACGAGCAAATTCAGAAAGAACAGGCGATGGAAATGCACCCTGTTCTAAGAGAATTCTTTGGCGCAGAATGACCTATTTTTAGACGGTAAATTTCCCTTCCGTCATCGTTTTTGATGTTGTTGCTGCGTCTCAACGTTGATATATGGGGGGCATGTCGCACAGACGCTACGTCAAGCCTGGCGTTGGGTTCTGAGTCTTCGGACGATGAAGACACCCCTTCTGGCGAGACGGGCCGAAGAGATGCGGCTGCGAGCGGGGCTCGTGGTTAAGTAGGAAGAACCACAAGGTTACAACTTGCTAATGCAAGTGTGCAAAGGAAGTAATGTAACCTCGTCAATTTTGACAAAGAACCAGCAAGCGACAAAAGTATACTCCTGAAGGATCGCGAGATTTCGCACGAAATCCGGTTGATCCTGCCGGAGGCGACCGCTATTGGAGTTCGATTAAGACATGCGAGTCTGAGCATTAGCTCGGCGTACCGCTCAGTAACACGTGGGTAACCTGCCCTACTGTTCGGAATAACCTCGGGAAACTGAGAACAATGCCGAATAGTCCACTACGCCTGGAACGGTGAGTGGATGAAGGTAGGATGGGCCTGCGGCGTATCAGGTTGTAGGGGGTGTAAAGGACCTCCTAGCCATCGACGCGTACGGGTGTTGGGAGACATAGCCCGGAGATGGATTCTGAGACACGAATCCAGGCCCTACGGGGCGCAGCAGTTACGAAAACTTGGCAATGCGGGAAACCGTGACCAGGGAACTCCAAGTGAGTCTCTTTTAGGGGCTCTTTTCTTGACTCTAAAACGGTCTTGGAATAAGGGGTGGGTAAGGACGGTGCCAGCCGCCGCGGTAATACCGGCGCCTCAAGTGGTCGTCGCTTTTATTGGGCCTAAAACGTCCGTAGCCGGTTTGGTACATTCGTGGGTAAATCAACTCGCTCAACGAGTTGAATTCTGCGAGGACGGCCAGACTAGGGACCGGGAGAGGTGTGGGGAACTCTCAGGGTAGGGGTAAAATCCTGTCATCCTGAGAGGACCACCTGTTGCGAAGGCGCCACACTAGAACGGATCCGACGGTCAGGGACGAAGCCTAGGGGCACGAACCGGATTAGATACCCGGGTAGTCCTAGGTGTAAACGCTGTGGACTTGGTGTTGGGGATTCTCCGAGGATCCTCAGTGCCGAAGCGAAGGTGATAAGTCCACTGCCTGGGGAGTACGGTCGCAAGGCTGAAACTTAAAGGAATTGGCGGGGGAGCACCGCAACCTGAGGATTGTGCGGTTTAATTGGATTCAACGCCGGAAAACTCACCAGTGCCGACGGACAAATGAAAGCCAGTGTAATGAGCTTGCTGGATTGTTC
>JASLJW010000125.1 GCA_030747885.1 Candidatus Thalassarchaeaceae archaeon | reverse complement strand
TCCCATCTCCTAACTGCCTCAATCGATTGATCTACAAACCACTGTTCATCAGATTCTAGAAATGGTAAAAATCCAGACAATGCAAAGGGGTCATTCAATTCAAACAAGTGCCGAATCGCACGACGTCTCTGACGAATATCCTTGTGAGATAGCCGTTCAACCTCAACCCTGACTGAAACCACGAAGTCGGCTATAACTGGATGCACATCAACCCGTCGAGAGAAAATTCAACCTGTACGATCACGGTGAGAGGCCATCATTGATGTGACTAGTAGCCCAATCATTAACCCGAAAACAAAACCCGTATCCCCTGCACCGGGTGCAGAACCTGCTAAATCACGAAAGGCCAACGCCAGAGAACCTGCAATTGGAATGACTCCTATTGCGAATCTACGAATCCATTCACCTCTACTAGGGGGTCGTCCCATTGGCCTAAGCATGATATTTGACTTCTTTTCGATATACTGCCAACGATGACTAGAGGAAGAACGGCGCAACCTAGAGGATACATGTTCAGCTACTGTTCGGTCTACTCCCCCACTTTCAGAACCACGGCCTGAACCAATAATTAAGCGAATTCTGCCCAAATCATCTCTATGCCGAAGTAATTCATTGACTATTGCATCAGCACCTCGGATATCTATGTCATGGAGATCAATTGTAGGGGTTCCAGCAGAATTAGTCACATGCTTGCCTACTGACCAAGGAATGTTGTCCGTTACAGCTTGGATTTCGATCAAATGAAGAATTGAACGAAGGGCTTCTAAGCGATCTTGCCTATCTACAGGTTGCTGTTTTTCTTTACCTAAAAGTCGCGAAACTGCTCCATAGGTGAAAATTACAGTTGCTGCAGTTGCCCCGACTATTGCACCTACTCTTCCGGATGCAACAAGGTCAACTTGATCCACCCCCCCTGCAAAAATAGCCAAGAATAATCCCATTGTTGCAAAAATACAACCAATGAACAAAGAAAGAGAAAACATCTCTCGATAGCTGAGACCCATACTTTCCCCCTGAACTCCAGAGGCCCCCGTATGATGTATTCGGACAACTGACTGTCGAAGTCTCAAATCATAGATATTGAAAGTGCATCCATGATATACCCCTAATTCACGAAATGCATAAATTGATTTGCTAAGCATTATTGGTCGCATCATGTGTTTTCTTTGTAATCATGAGGCACTAACCAATGTTCAAATTGATGAAACACCAACATTACTCATTGCCGGTTCTCTTGCAGTGGTTATCTGTGTAGCACGTAATGGAAAATCGAAGAACACTAAGAGTCGCAGTAAGGGTGGACGCATCCATCGCAATGGAAGATATGATCGTTCAAGGGAAAAAAAGATGGCGAAAATAATCGCAGGAATTTTTGGTGGTTATTTGTTCCTAGTTTTCTTGGCTCCTATCGCAATGCCAACTGATTCTGTTCCCGAATTATCTGGCCGAGCTAACGCATTAGACTACATGACAGAAAATGGGACAACAGGATGGGGGAACCAAAATTGGTCAGATGATGGTAAATTGGGGCATAATCAGTCCGCTCATGGTGGGTCTTTCGTTTGGTCAGAATTGAATCCTATCTGGGCATTTACATATGGTTTTGGAGATCTGAACTGTCATCAAAAACATCACAGATCATGGGAAATAAACGGGAATCAATTAGCATTCTGTGTTAGAGATGTTGGAATCTTTGCTGGAGCAGCTATAGGTGCAGCGATTTTTGGACGATTTGGATTGAATCGATGGACTTTAAGAGACACATTTCTATCAGTAATTCCTGATGAATGGTTAGTAGGAGTATACACGAGGAATCAACGGGGAGTTGCTAGTCTTGGAATTGCTGCGATTTTCATATTGCCAATGGCAATTGATGGGTTTACTCAATTACTCACAGATTACGAATCGAACAATATGTTAAGATTAATCACAGGATTAGGATTCGGTCTACTTCTCGGAATTGTTTTCGTGGCTAGCCTATGTGCCCGACCGAAAGATTTCGATAATTCTGGACAAGTCGCCCTACCTGGTGGGGCACGTTTCCAAATGATGGAAGAAGAGTAGTTAATCTCCCCTAAACCAACGACGGAACTCATCTAGATTCGTCGGTGAATTGCTACGGTTACTAAGTCCAGATCCAATGACATTGAATCTCTCAATACACAATTTTGCATCTGAAATTACTGACTCTCCTCCTTCTTTGAGAATCTGAGAGAGGGAATCCTTCCACCTCGGTGCGGAGCCTGAACGGCGATACCATTCTTGTAATTTAGGTCGAAGAGGGGCAAGTAACAACGCAAGCCTTCCAAAGGCCTGCCAGTCTGCACGTAACTCGGATCTAGGAGCCTCCCTGCCCATTATTGTCCTGTGTCTTCGAATCCACCCCTGTTGGCCATCAAGAAATTGAATCATGCGTTGAGTATGCCGGTGGCTGACCGTGCGAACTGGACCCAAAGTCGAACGAAGTTTTCTTACATCAACTGACGAAACCATGCTAAGAGTCCCTACAATGGAAAATACCGACTCAGACATTGCGCCCTTCGGCACCGTTGAAGCAAGTTTTGAATCAGTTGAACTCCAAGCTTCAGAATAAATCTTTGAAGCATTAGAAAGAATTCTCCAGGGTGCTTCTCCTTGCAGCCAATCTTCGTGATCTCGTTTAGGAGATGCTCCAACATCTAACGTTTGTTGGCCATCATTTGCATTCATGGCTCTCCCAATCAGGTTCAGTTCTACCTCTTGCATACTCACATTAACTGGACTTGGACGAGTGCTGAGAAATTGACGTAAAACATTTCGAATTGATGTCTTTAATTCACCCTCAGTTCCGTGATTCATGATTGGGCCAACAACAGTTCCCTGATTGAAAGGATCAGGCATGGCGATTTCACCACCAAGGAGCCTATGAAATCCTGTTCGGATTCTATTTTGAAACACATCAGTCTCAAAATATTCTGTTTTATCCATTGTCTCCATTCTTAGAGTCCCTTGATTGATTCTCTTGAGAGCAACCTCAGGATCACAATCCAACCAAATGGTCAAATCAGGAATCATCGCTCCAGAATTTAGTCTAGCGACTTGTTCCAAACCAAGATCGCCAACAATCCCCTGGTAAACCAAAGATGAATGGACATTCCTCTCTGAAATAACAACTGACCCCATTGCCAATCTTGGACGAATCCACATGTGGGAATGGTCCAATCTATCCGCAGCAAAAAATCCGGCTTCTTGTAATGGCCCTGCTTCTCCAGTGCGAACTGATTCAACAGCCAATCTTCCTAGTGGATGGTTTCTTCTAGGCTCCGCAGTAACATCTACAGAAGTAAAGGATGCTTCCTTACGTAGAATCTCTTCAACCATCTTAGTCGCAGTACCTTTTCCAGAGCCGTCTCCTCCTTCAAGAGTAATGAGGTACATGACTCACTCCTCGGGTTCCGATTGATCCGAGAATTGCTGCTTAGCAAGACGATTTAGGGCCATCCCTCCAAGAATTAATCCAGGACCAATAAATACTCCGCCTCTGCTGAATAACGCAAGACCTGCTAGCCATTGTGCTCTTCTGTATGAGTTCCCTCTGAGGGTTTCCATAGCTCCACCAAAACCCAATGAAGCGGAAAACACAGTGAAGAACGCAATTACAGTTCCAAGAGCGACACTATCCTCCAAATTACTATCTAAACGAAGGTCTACTTCATTGATTCCAGAACCTGATCTGATGGTGATTGTTAACTGAGAAACTTCTCCTGGAACCAATATTCTACGTTCGGTAATATTACCATCAGATTGAACCTCAATTATTCGAACCTCAACAGGTTGATCAGAAAATTGGAAACGGCCATCTTGATCCGTAAATGCCCTATCTATTAGCCCTCCAGATTCATCCAACAATCTTACTTCCACCCCTTCGGGAGTTTCTCCGCCTGTTTCATTATCCAATATCTCAGTTACAATCAAACCAGAAATCGTTTGATCCGCATCGATTGATTGAGAGGTGTCTCCCAATATATCTGATGGATCCGCTGCTATTGACAATACGCCAAACCATAGGCCAAGTAGGCTTCCTGCAATAATCAAAACAATTGCAATCCTTCGGACTGTAGGGAGGCCACCACTGAATTCTAAGCCATCATGAATTGCACGAATTGCAATTTCAGTAGCTTCCTCTCGGATATCTGAAGAATCAACGCGAACCTCATCAGAAGCCCCATCTAACTCTGCTTCCAGATCGTCAAATTCGTCAACCACGCGGACCTCAATGATCTCGTCATCTTCATCCATGTGGTGCTCCCCCATTCCTTCCCACATCAGGCGCGGCTTGAATCCCCTTCGGTTCCCTGATGTTGAAGAAGACAGAACCAAAGAGTGGAAGAAGCAACGTGGATGAAACTAAGAAGGCAATCAGAAAACGACCATTAAATGTCGAAACATTTTGATTTTCATCAATAATTGATACTCTATGGAAATCAGTCCAATTTTTCCCAGTAATCCAAAAATCACCAGATGAAGGATCAAATGCTATTCCATTCAATACATGCCCATTTGCATCAGAATCTTGGTCATCTACTAAGGAAGTAAAATCTAGAACAGAATTTACAATTCCAGTATTCATGTCGATTTCAAAGATTCTATTATCGTACCAACGATTAGCATAAATTTTGTCTCCAAGACATTCTAGCTCGTTGATTTGATCTAATGATTCCCCATTTAATGTGACTTCAATATTTGAAACCTGAACTAAATCTACAGGATCCCTAAAGGTTAGTCGAGAAGAGCCATCAGAAGTTACTAATTGATTATTCGTCGAACAAATCCCCCAACCTTCACCAAAAATCACAGATTCATTGACTTGTACAAGATCAAATGAATACCTAAGGACCCTACCTGATTTCCACGTGAGAACAATGATTTCATCGTCATAAATTGTCAACCCCTCCCCAAACAAATCAGAGGATAAGTTCACTGTTTCTAATGGGGTACCGGAACCTAATGAAAATATTCGAAGGGATGAATGGCCATAGAGGCCTCCAGATTCATAGAGAAGGCCATCATGTATTTCCAGACCCTGAGTGAAAGATAGTGAATCTTTAGGAACACTTTCGACTAATGTCCAATCCAATTCTTCTGCAATAATCGCGCTACTAGAAGCACGGAATTCGGCTTCATCGAATGAACTAATCATCGGGGGGTTCAAGGACTGACTGAGGCCAATTATGGATAGGAGGAGGAGTGCTAGCCGTATCGAGTCCCGAGCGCCCATGTACGAACCACGCTCCACCGAGACTTAAATACGACATCATGACGATGGAGAATGATGGTTATGTCGGAGACCAGCACATCGAATACAAGACGCCGGAAA
>JASLJW010000124.1 GCA_030747885.1 Candidatus Thalassarchaeaceae archaeon | reverse complement strand
CATCGATGACATACGCTGCAACTCCTTTTGGAGAAACTGTATCAAGACTCTATCTAGATCCCGTTTCTGGACATATTCTTCGACGCGGCCTTAGAAGAGCAGTTAGAATCGTTCAAGGTTTAGATGAAAATAGACAACTACGTCCTAGAAGTCTAATTCACTTGGTTGCATGCACACCTGATTTCTTATCCATGTGGGTTAAATCTAGAGAAGCTGATGATATGGCAGACATTTCAGAGGCCATGAAATTCAATAAATTACTCACAAATGAAGAATTGATTGATGTAGAAATTCCAGTAGATTCAGAAAATGAAAATATGAGAATTAAGGCATTGCTTGTCCTTGAAGAGTGGATGGATGAGAAAACATTGAGAGAAATTGAAACTGGATTTGATGCACAACCTGGAGATGTCAGAACAAGAGTAGAATTAGCAGAATGGTTACTATATTCTGCTCGAAGAATGTTGGCATCAGATGAGGAAGTTCTGGAAGAAGCTTCTGAAGCATCTGCAATACTAACCGAATTTATCTCAGAAACTCAACGAAGAATTAGGTATGGATGTAAGTCAGATATTCTTGGACTAGTTCGAATTAGAAGTGTTGGGAGAGTACGGGCAAGAGAAATGAAAGGAATTGGAATTGAAACCATTTATGATGTTTCAGAAATGGGGCCGAGAGATCGTTCAAAGTTGGAAGGAATTAGAGGTTGGAGTCCTCAACTTGTTGAGAACGTCATTGCTAATGCACAACGGATATTATCTAGAAATCAATGAAGATGGGTTGAAGTCTAACCACTGGGAGCAGGGACTGTGGAGCCTGCGCAAATACCATGGTTCCCAGCATGGGGAATCGATTTTTACAAACCCATAGAGGATTCAAAAAAACTTGTAGAAACATGGTTGGAAATTAGACCATCGGAAAGATGGGTGATGATTTCGGGAACCGTTGCTGCAAGTGAAAGACATCTATGGTCAGTTTGGGCACAAACTACCAGAAACGAAGAACATGAGAGCATGGTTGCACGTTCTATCGATGCTGAATTCATCAGAATTCTTTCAGGTACTCATCAAATTCGGGTTGCATTTGAACGGGCAGGTGTCCGAAATGGAGACGAATATGCTTGGTTACTGTATCTCCCCATGCATCCAGGATTTGATGAATATGGTCAATCAATAACATATCCAATAGAAGAAAATAACTCAAATCTTGAGACTATGGCAGCAGAATCGATGACTTGGTTAGAGGGGGATCTATTGACGGCGCGTCCAATTCCTCACTCAGATGGCCCCGTTCGTCTTGGCATAGGAGAAATGCCATTTGAACGAATTGAAGCGTCGATGCTTACACATGCTGCTGCTGCAGATTTGTGAATTTTAGTCGTGAAACTCATAGAGTAGGCTCTACTCGGAGGAATGATGCCGAAGTTCCATGGTCTGAGAAATTGCGTTACATGCGGGATTGCATGCACCCCCATGAATTACTTAGATAATGATGGGAAGAGGTATTGTGTTGCATGTTGGACAGAAAAAAATAATCCTGAACATCCAGATCTTGAAGAGTTAAGAGAGAAAGTAAACAACGCCGTAGGAATCTGGAAGTGTGCCAAATGGACTCGAGAAGAAGGTCCGCTACCAAAAGGCCCTCTATCAGTACGTTCTGAATGAGAATAATTTACGAGTCTAGCCCTACAACGACGTAGCATGGGCTTCGTTCCGAATGAATTGGATGCAACGTCGTGGGAACAATTGGAACCACTTTACGAAAACTTAGCTTCACGTTCTTTACATGATGTTAATCAATTAGAAATGATGATTCAAGATGAAAGTGAATTACGGGAATGGGTTTCAGAAGCAGGTTCTAGACTTTATGTTTCGATGACCTGCTCAACGGATGACGAGGAAAAAAAATCGGCATATCTTGATTTTGTTGAGAATGTAGAACCTAAACTCTCAGCAATTGGAGATCGATTGAATCGACTAATCATGGAATCACCCGCAGTGAATGAATTGGATTCAGAAAAATATGAAGTAATGATTAGGGATATCCGAGCAGACATAGAAATCTTCAGAGAAGAGAATATTCCATTAAGCACAGAATTAACGAAATTGGGGCAACAATATGAGGAAATTTGTGGTTCAATGATGGTCACATTTGAGGGTGAAGAAAGAACAATGCAACAAATGGGGAAATTCCTTCAAGTTACGAATAGAGAAACAAGAGAAAATGCATGGAAATCCGTTTGGGAAAGGAGAATGAAAGATGCTGATAAAATCGATGACCTCTATGAACAAATGCTTACGATAAGACATCAAATTGCTCTTAATGCAGGTTTCGAAAATTTTCGTGATTACGCGTTCGTCGCAAAACATCGTTTTGATTACACCCCTTCAGACTGCGAAGATTTCCATTTAGCAGCAGAAGAAGTATGCGTACCCCTTGGAAGAATACTCGATAAGGAAAGGAAAGAATTGCTAGACGTTGATTCACTAAGACCATGGGACTTGGGAGTAGATGTTCACGGTCGCCCTCCACTCAAACCATTTGAGAATGTAGACGAAATGGTTGATGGAACATCAAGGATGTTTCACAAAGTGAGTAATGAACTTGGAATTATGTTTGATAGTCTGAGAGATGGGAAATCGTTGGACTTGGACAGTAGAAAAGGAAAGGCCCCTGGTGGATATCAAATTAGTTTTGATAAGATTAGAAGACCTTTCATTTTCATGAATGCAACAGGGTTACAACGTGATCTTGAAACAATGGTCCATGAAGCAGGCCATGCTTTCCATGCAATGTATTCAAGCGAACTTGAACTAATCGATCATAGAGATCCACCCATTGAATATGCAGAAGTCGCATCGATGAGTATGGAGCTCCTTGTTCACCCACATCTGGATGAATTCTACTCGAAAATAGATGCTGATAGAGCTAGAAGAAGTCACTTAGAGGGGATAGTAGGACTTCTACCTTGGATTGCAACAATAGATGCATTCCAACATTGGGTACATACAAATCCAGGCCATAGTAGAAATGACCGAACTGAAGTATGGCGGGATCTTAGATCTAGATTCGGAGCCAATGTTGAATGGGATGGAATTGAAGGTATGAGAGATGTGGGTTGGCATCGCCAATTACACCTTTTCACCTATCCTTTCTATTACATAGAATATGGAATTGCACAACTTGGAGCATTGCAGGTTTGGTTACAATCTCTTGATTCCATCGAGAGGGCTCTCGAGAATTATGCCCATTCGATGAAACTCGGTGGAAGTAAACCATTGCCTGATCTATTCGGTGCTGCTGAACTCGAATTCTCATTTGATCCAATTACAGTTCAACGACTAATCGATGCGGTTCAACTGAAACTCTCGGAATTACCTGCCTAATCAGTCTCTAATTCCTTCAGCTACCACACTGATTACTGCATCTCCTTCAGGTAGATTCGGGCTATCAATCAAGCGAGCTACTCTACGCCCTCCCTTAGATTTCCTAAGATACAGGCGGAATGTGCTAGCGTGACCAACAATATGTCCACCAATCGCCTTTGTAGGATCTCCCCACATTGTCCCTGGATTCGACATTACCTGATTAGTTACCAATACCAATGCATTGTGAACGTCTGTAAGTTGTTTCAACTCTTTCAAATGTCGATTCAACTTCTGTTGTCGTGGTGCGAGCATCCCTCGACCAACATATTCAGCTCTGAAGTGGCTAGTCAATGAATCGACAATGATTAACTTCACATCAATACTCTTAGACATCCGTTTAATCTCATCCACCAATAACATTTGATGTGCTGAATTGTATGCTCGAGCCACATGTATTCGTTCCAATACTTCCTCTGGATCCATCCCCTTAGCCTCAGCCATTTGTGCTATTCGTTCTGGTCGAAATGTGTCTTCTGTATCTATGTAGAATACTTCGCCAGCTAATCCACCTTCTTCAATAGGCATTAGTGTGTTAACTGCCAATTGATGTCCAATCTGAGTTTTTCCACTACCAAATTCTCCAAACACTTCACAGATACTCTGTGTTTCAAATCCTCCGCCTAGTAATTCGTCCAATGCACTGGATCCGCTTGTGAGTTTTTGTACTTGCTTTCTACGATCTAACAATTTTGACCCACTCAAGAAACCACCAATGTTGGCTAATTTCTTTGCGCCTTGAATTATCTTCGATGATACTGCCTCTCCCAGTTCCGCTTGTTCAGCTAGTTCTGTTGGACTCATTAC
>JASLJW010000123.1 GCA_030747885.1 Candidatus Thalassarchaeaceae archaeon | reverse complement strand
CGGGACTCTGAGAAGTGCCTTCAACCCTAGCCTTTTCGGCTTCTATCCTGGCTAATTCCAGTGCGTGCTTCGCCTGTTCTAACTCAGATTCTCTTGCAAGTTTCTCTGAAGCAGCCTCTTCAAAAGCATCTGAAAGTTTGTCTTCACTATGGTTATCACTCCACCATTGTTCCTTCTCTTTCGCCATGTTATCAGGCTGTGGAGCCTCCATCGACTATAGAAAACTGAGCCCGGTTTCATCGTTAGACTGCATCTCTTGCAAGAGAAACAGCCTCGTCGACAATCTCACCCGATACTCCAAGATGAGATGTCGGGTCAAACATTTCGTCCATTTCTTCTTCAGAAAATACTGCCATGATTTCCTTGGTCTTGAGACATATATTCTTGAGATGTTCTCCTGTTTCAACAGCTTGAAATGACGCTGTTCGGAGAATCTCATGGGCTTCGTCTCGAGCAACACCTTTCCCAACCAAATCGATCATTACCTTCTCAGCCATGACTAGACCTTTCTGGGATTCGATATTTGTCATCATTCGTTCTGCGTCTACCCACAAATTTGTCAAAACTTGAGACGTTTTCTGCATTACATCATGGCACAATGTACTGGCATGAGATAAGGTGAATCTCTCCGAAGATGAATTCGCCAGATCTCGTTCATGCCAAAGGAGGGCGTTCTCATATGTTGGAATGATGAAAGAACGAACAATTCGAGATAATCCACTGGCATTTTCTGATTTGATTGGATTCTTCTTATGAGCCATTGTCGACGACCCGACTTGTTTCTTGACATCGAATCCCTCGCCGGCTTCTGCAATCTCTGAACGTTGAAGATTCCGAACCTCTTGCAATATCTTCTCACAAGTAGTGGCCACATTTGCCAACCAAGAAACATATTCCACATACCTATCTCGTCCCACAACTTGAGTCGTTGCAAGAGGCACGCCAAGGCCAAGATGGGTGAGAATTAATTTTTGTAATTCTCTAGCATTTTCTCCTTGTGCAGCACCAGTTCCAACTGCTCCGAGGAACTTCCCCACTGATATTCGCGGGGCAGCCTCATCGAGTCGAATGAGGTGCCGGCGCATCTCGTCTAACCAAACAGCAACCTTGAGCCCGAAGGTAATCGGGACCGCTGCTTGACCATGAGTTCTACCCAGCATGACGGTATCTCGCTCACGTTCTGCAAGATCTGCTGTTACAGAAATCAAATCACAAAGGGCTGAACGTAGTAGAATAATCGAATCTCTGAGTTGAAGGGCAACTGCAGTGTCCACTATGTCGTTTGATGTGGCGCCAAGATGAATACACCATCCCGCATCTCCTGCTTCCTCTGCCATTGCCTTTGTTAGAGCCATAATATCATGACGTGTTTCAGCCTCAATTTCAGCAACCCTCTCTAAAGTTACAGAGGTAGAGTTAGAGATTTCTGCAACCGCATTATAATCCTCATCTGTTACTCTGCCAAGTTCACGATGGGCCCAAACCAATGCACGTTCAACTTCTAACTGTCTCTCATGTCGTCCAATGTCTGACCAGATTCTCTTAAACGACTGGTCGCCGTAACGGTAGTCCAACGGACAGAGGTGCATGGACTGAGACGAATGGTCGCTCGGCATCAAGATTCCGACTGTTAGTTAACCATCTGAAGTGCTTCAGACACCATCTCTTCGAGAGTAATTGAAGGGCGGAATCCTAAGCGGTGCTGGACTTCTTGGGAATCAACTACTCCAAATACTTCATTAGAATCATCATTACCAAATTGAGGATCAGCACCTGTTTGATCGGAGAATAATTGAGCAACATCACGAAGAGGAGTAGCTCGACCCGTGCCAATTGCAATGGCCTCCCGAGTTGGAGGAGGAGATTGCGCAACGCCAAGAATTGCTTCAACTAAATCACGCACGTGAACGAAATCCTTCGGGAATGAACCATCTCCTGGTACAGATACCCATCCAAAAATGGAATCTCGAGCGAATGAATGTAACAAACCATGTCCGTCTCCTCCAGACATCAGAGGACCTTGGACGTTAGATGCTCGAACAATCGAAACAGGACGTTCCGGTTCTGCATGTTCTAATGCAGACTCTTCAACCCATAGTTGACCTTCAGCCGCAACATCTCTTGGAGCAAGTCGAGTGAAACCAGAATAATATGGTTCATCTGGAGTTGCTTGGGGATGAACACGAAGAGAACCCACTAGAATTAGGTGAAGACCTTGATGTCGATTTACTGCACCCAAAATAGGTTTAGCCGCATCCCTCATTGCGAGTAGAGATGAACGGTCATCGCGGTCAGATTCAGGTGCTGATGCATTGAAATGAATCAATGTAGTACATGGCATGAGAAGTGCATCTAGCATCATTTCCTGGCCTTCTTCCAACACTTCGGGAGGGATCTCAACCATGGCATCCCCCAGTGCTTCACAGAGATAAGGGGCAACGAACTCATCAGGTGAACTCACAGCGACCCTCATTGCCATCAATCCACTCACTCTCTGAGAGATTATCATGATGTCGGTCTAGATGAATTTCAACAAATGCATAAAATCGAGACTAAGAAGGGAACGGTTCTTACCTACATGTCTAAAGAATCTAACATGGGAAAGGATGCGACTACTAGGGTCGTGACTAGTGAACGGCCCGGCTTATTGGGTTCCCCGTACACGGTTTTCAATAGAATCCGCGAGCATCGGAGATTGATAAAACACCTAATTTTCAGAGACTTGAAAGTAACTTACCATGGTACATTTATTGGATGGGGGTGGACTATGGTCGAGCCTTTAGCACTTACAGCAGTTTATTGGCTTGTTTTCTCACTATTGAGGGGGAATGATGATCCTATTTTCGTCCTTGAAATTTTACTTGGAGTTCTGATTTATGGGATGTTTTCTAGAACATTATCTCGAACAACTACCTCAATAGTTGGGAATAGTGGGCTGATAAAGCAAGTTGCTGTTCCCAGAGAGGTCTTCGTTTGGTCAATCGGAGGATTCCAATCACTTCGATTTCTATTGTCTATTCTTATATTGCCTCCACTACTATTAATCTGGGATATTCAACTAAATTGGACACTTCTATTAATTCCATTAATGGCAATTGGAGTACAATCTCTTGCCATTGGATTAGGAATGATTTTCTCAATATTACATGTCCATGTTCGAGATACAAGTCATGTGGTTGCAATCCTAACTACTGCGGGTTTCTTCCTATCAGGTGTATTCTTCGGAATGAAGCATATCGACCCAGCATATCACGATATTTTTGCCCTAAACCCTGTTGCAGTCTACATCGAAATGGGAAGAGCATTGACAACTGGGAACTTTGAGATACTACAAACATCATACATTGTTCAAGCATTGAGCGTTTCATTTCTTTCTTTACTAATAGGCTCCATTGTCTTCGTTCGCCATGAAGCACAAGCAATCAAATTACTATGAGGGATAAGAATGAATGCAATCGAACTTGAGGGGGTTACTCTCGATTTCCCTGTAAAAACCGGTGCTAAATACCTCAAAGAGCAAGTGACCGGGCGATTTAGAACTGAAAGGGGGCGCACTCATCTTCGAGCTTTGGATGAGGTGGATCTACAAATTAAACGTGGAGAGATTTTGGGAATAGTCGGCCCTAATGGTGCAGGGAAATCCACAATTCTTCGTGTAATGGCAGGTGTTTATTCACCTGATGGAGGAGTAGTCAAAACTCGAGGGAAATGCGTACTGTTAGCAGGAATTGGTACAGGATTTCAATCGAACCTCACAGGAAGAGAAAATATTCGACTTAATGGGAGTATCATGGGTCTTTCTGATGACGAAATTGTGGAACGAATGGATGAAATTATAGCATTCTCCGAAATTCCCGCTTTTATCGACCAACCAATTAGAACATATTCAATGGGGATGAAGGCTAGACTAGGATTTGCAATCGCCGCACATTTAGAACCTGAGATTTTACTTATCGATGAAGTGATGGCAGTAGGCGATGCTGCCTTCCAAAAGAAATGCAAAGAACGAATTAAAGAAATGGTTAGTGGAGACACCACAGTAGTTATCGTCAGCCATAATATGGGGACCGTGAAAAACTTCTGTAATCG
>JASLJW010000122.1 GCA_030747885.1 Candidatus Thalassarchaeaceae archaeon | reverse complement strand
ACACCATTTAATTTCACGAGTATTGCAGCTAATCTTCCTAGTGCACCAGCAATAGTAGGCTGTACCGCAGTTTGGAAGCCAAGTAGAAATTCAATTCATTCTAATTATGTCATGATGCAGTTGATGATGGAGGCAGGATTGCCACCAGGGGTCATCAATTTCCTTCCTGGTTCGGGTGCAGATATAACGAGTACCGCATTACAAAATCCTCATTTTGCAGGCGTACATTTCACCGGTTCTACAGGTACATTCAATGGTTTATGGGAACGAATAGCGGGGTCTCTTGGAAGTCTGTCGTCGTATCCACGTATTGTTGGTGAAACTGGGGGTAAGGACTTCATCGTAGCTCATCCTAATTGTGATCATCGAGGATTACTTGTAGCTCTACTTCGAGGGTCATTTGAATTCCAAGGTCAGAAATGTAGTGCATCCAGTCGAGCATATATTCCTCGTTCGGTTTGGGAAGCGATTGAAGGAGAATTCGTAGAGGAGATTGGCAAAATCACAATGGGTGATGCTCGAGATTTTACTAATTTCATGACTGCAGTAATTGATCAACGTTCATTTGACAAGATTACGGGATACATCAGTCGTGCAACAGAAGATCCTGAATGTCGTATTCTATGTGGTGGTGGAAGTGATGATTCTGAAGGTTGGTTCATTGAACCTACTGTAATCGTTTGTGAAAATCCAAATTATGAATCTATGATTGAGGAAATTTTTGGTCCAGTTTTATCTGTCTTTGTTTACGAAGATGAAAATTTTCTTGAAGTTCTTCAGACATGTGACCAAGCGTCTCCTTATGCGTTGACTGGCTCAATCTTTGCAAATGACGAGAGCGATATTCAAACAGCATTCAATGCACTTAGGTTCACAGCTGGAAATTTCTACATCAATGACAAACCTACTGGAGCAGTTGTTGCACAACAACCGTTTGGCGGTGCACGTGCTAGTGGGACAAATGACAAAGCAGGGGGGCCACTAAATCTTCTGAGATGGATCAGTCCACGTTCAGTTAAGAGAACCCATTCTCCTCCTCAAGATTGGGGCTATCCATTCTTGCAGCCAGATGAATAAATCGATGGACAGCATAGAGTTTAACACTTGAAATTTCTACTGACATTGCTAAAGTTGAATAGCCTCTTTGAAGACGTGCCGAATCCTTGGCCCCACCACATGACTTTTCTTTTGGCCCCCCCGGTGCCCCTTGGAAAAATGACAGAAACCGAGTTTCTAAGGCCTGGAGGAAACGTTTGTTGAGAAATAGTAGGTCCCTGAATTATCCTACCAACACAGTTTTGAGAATCAGACGTAAAATGAAACCTATTCGAAATTATAGGCTAGCGAGGAGAAAGAGAATTCGTCGTAGAAAATTCACTCCAATTTTATTACCAAAAAATGGTTTTAATCACGATTTTCAATTGAATTGGGCATGATTTAGGCAACCATTGATGATTGGTCGAGGAGAGTGGAATAATGGGTGAGCGAGTGGATGAGCGAATCGGATTCCTCGCGGCCGAGATTACACGTCATTCTGAATTGTATTACAATCATTCAGCCCCTGAAATTACAGATGCAGATTTCGATGCATTGTGGGATGAATTAAGGCAATTAGATCCAGATAATGAAGTTCTTCACAAAGTAGGTCCAGAGCCATTGCCAGGTACTGTGAAAGTAGAACATATGTTTCCTATGCGTTCCTTGGATAAAGGAACTACAGATGACGATATAGTTCATTTTGTAACTCAATCTACGTCTGGTGGAAAACGATTTTTAGCGCAACCAAAATTGGATGGTTCGGCATTATCTCTTGAATATGTAGCTGGAAATCTCCACCGGGCTGCTACTAGGGGGAGTGGGGAGAGAGGAGAGGATGTTACCTTAAATGCGAAATTGGTGGCCAACATACCCACTCGCCTAAATCATCCATATACAATTCATGTGCGAGGTGAGGTGGTCATGCCCCTAGCAATTTATGAAGAAAAGTACAGCAATGTTTCACCCAATCCTCGTAATTTGTGCTCAGGTGCATTACGCCAAAAACATGGAGATGGAAAGGCAAATGCATCAGATTTGGTTTTCTGTGCATATGATGTAAAATTCCCAGATGATTCCTCTCAGGCGAGATTTGACAGTGAATTATTGCACTGGCTCCAGGAGGCAGGAATTGAGCCTGCACCATGGCAAATTTTTGAATCAGAAACACCTCAAAATGAAATGATTGAGTATACGAAAGAATGGAGTATGAAACGATCTTCATATGAGTTCGAAATAGATGGAATTGTCTTCAAGTTAGATGAATTAACACATCGCGAAAGGTTAGGAGAAACAGCGCACCACCCCCGATGGGCATTAGCCTGGAAGTTTCCTTCACAAGAGGCACATTCGGTTTTGCTTGATGTTGATTGGCAAACAGGAAGAACAGGTTCTGTAACTCCAGTTGCTCGAATAGCTCCCCAAATGGTAGGCGGAGTAACAGTTGAAAATGTTACATTACACAATGTTGGAGAAGTAGAAAGATTAGGGATAAAAATTGGTGACAAAGTCAAAATCACTCGAAGAGGCGATGTAATCCCGAAGATCATCGAAAATTTAGGAAAGGCATCTCCGTCCGATTTGGAAAATCGATTACATGCAGACGGTACATCATTTACAGGACATTTATCATTTCATGATATCGCAATTCCTGAGAATTGTCCTGCTTGTAACAGGGTTCTAACCATGGAAGGAGCCTTCCTCAGGTGTTTAGCAATGGAATGTGATGCTAGAACCGCTAGGTCCCTCACATATTGGTGCCGTACTTTGGAAATGGACGGTATTGGTGAGAAATTAATCGAGGCGTTACTGGAAAAGAGCCTAATTGTAACAATTGCAGATCTGTATCGCCTCAATCATTCACAATTATCCAAATTAGATCGAATGGGAGATAAGAGTGCAAACAATGTTCTTGATGAACTTGCAAAGACTCGGACTTTGAATTTAGCAAAATTCCTTCATGCATTAGGAATGGAAAGAATTGGACCTGAAGTTGCAACAACAATTTCTCAACACTTCATTTCTCTTGAGAAAATACTTCGCTGGATTGACGAAGGTGAAGATGAAGAGTTGACTACCATTGATGGAATTGGAGAAAAAGTGGCAGCAATTTTCCGAGAAGGAATTTCAAAGCGCAGAACTCTCATCAATGAACTCACAGAATTGATTACAGTGATTGATGAAACAGAATCATCGAGCGGAATTTTTGATGGAAAATCGTTTTGCATTACTGGATCTCTTTCCCGCCCTAGAAAGGAAATAGCTCTCGCCATCAAATCATTAGGAGGAAAGGTAGTTTCCAGTGTTTCTGGAAATCTCGACTATCTTGTAGCGGGCGAATCAGCCGGTTCAAAATTAGAGAAAGCACAAAATCTCGATGTTACAATATTAGACGAGCATGAGTTTCAAATATTGATGAATGGAACAAACATTTCTTCATCTGAAGAACCATCTGAGGACCCCCATCAATCAACTGGAACGTTGGATGATTGGCTCTAATCAATTATAGAGCATGTCTGATAGATGATTCACTCTTGCTCATCTGAAAAATGTGGGCACGTTGAAATCCCCATCACTGAATATGCGGGACAATTTCCAGAAGCACTAGTTCCAACTAACCATACAGCTACTACAATTGCGAAAAAATGGAAATATTGTTCAATCCCCCCTAGAAAACCTGCTAATTCAGCCATAGCAAACCCTCCTCCTACGAGCGCTCTTGTTATTCGGTCAGAAGACCCAACATTTCGAGACATCAACAATCACTACTCCTTACTGGAAGTCGAAGAAATCCTCAACCATAGAGCATGCCTGATGGTTGAGAAGATTCTTCTTCTTGCTCTAATTTACCTAGGTGAGCTTCCATCATCTCTCGGATTTGTTCTTCAATCCTCTCTGCTTCTTCAATCAATGGATCAGTAGGCAAAGAGAGGTTAGGGAAAAGCAAATCTAACTTTTCGATAATTCGTGCAGCAGCTCTGGCATCAGGAAGACCTGCACCGGGTGGGCCGTTCGCTTCAGCAAGGATGGCAAAGGTATCGAGCCCCCTTCGTCGACATTCACCTAGGAGTAAACCAGTCATTCCTGCAATTACT
>JASLJW010000121.1 GCA_030747885.1 Candidatus Thalassarchaeaceae archaeon | reverse complement strand
CAAACCTAATATTCGCCTCATTTGACCAACACTCATATCTGAACCATCTAGTTCCATTCTACCTCGATAACGGACCCGGTTAGTACTTGATTGAGAGATTATCTCAGAATGACTAGAGGATCCTCGACGGAATAGGTATGCTCCCCCAATAATCAGTAGCAATTCAACCAAAAAGGAAGGGATGCCAAAAATCGACGCCCATTCGACATCTCCATTGGTAATTCCAAGCAACGAAATCGACCCAAATATTGCAACGATTGCCCCCCCAATCATCAATGCCCATGAACGTCTTCTAAGTTGGCCACGAGAACTCAATCGAAGATTAAGGATGGAAGAAACACCAATGAATGCAAAAATCGCCCCCAATCCTCCAATCAGTAAATCAGAAAGAGCGTAATTCCCTAATGGATGCAAACAAGGGGATTGGCCGGAATTATCTAAATCCTGAAAGATATCTGCCTCAGTGCATGATAATGTTGCAAAACCAATGAGGTCTACCTTCTGATTGTATTCTTCATGATGTGACCATAATCCCACTTCTACATTGAGAATTATAATCAATACTAGAAAGCAGCCAAATACGGAAAGGACAATGCGGGGTGCCTTCGACACAATTGCTCATCCCAAAGACTGGCTATTCACGCTATCGCAATAAATTGCAATGCACGAATCTTCATGCACACATTACATCAGCGACGACCATGGCACAGAGGGCGCTGTGGTTCGATGCGGTCGTCGTCGGCTCAGGAATCGCTGGCCTAACCATGGCAGTCGGCTTAGCAAGAGAAGGACGGAGTGTCGCTTTAGTAACAAAAAAACAATTGGAAGATTCATCCACAAATTGGGCGCAAGGAGGCATTGCAGGCGTACTCGATTCAGAAAATCAAGATGCTATTGAAAAACACATTCAAGACACAATAAATTCAGGCGATGGATTGTGTGATGAAGGAGTAGTTAGGAGTGTGGTTATAGAAGCAGCAGAACGAATCAATGCTTTAGTTAACGAAGGAGTTTCATTCGATCTTTCTTCTGACGGTTCCTTTGATTTAGTCAAAGAAGGAGGCCACCAAGAAAACAGAATCCTGCACGTCAAAGATCGTACTGGCGCAGCGATAGAAGGTACACTGATCAATCGATTACACGATGAAGATGTAACAATTCTAGAACAATGGATGGCTATTGATTTAATCCTGCAGAAACGAGGAGACTCCTCAAAAGGAATTCGAGGGATTTGGTGCCTAGACCCATTAGGAGAAGTTCAATCAATTTCCTGTAATGCAGTAATTCTAGCTACAGGAGGAGCGGGGAAGTTATGGAGAGATACTACAAATCCATCAGTTGCCACTGGAGATGGAGTTGCAATGGCTCATCGAGCATTTGCAAGAACTCGACACATGGAATTCGTCCAATTTCATCCAACTGCACTTGCAATGCCTGGAGAACGACCCTTTCTAATTACAGAGGCACTGAGAGGAGCAGGAGCAGTATTGATGACCTCGGAAGGCCATCAGAATTTCCAAACGTCACAAGGAAATCCAGAATTTTTTTCATATATGCGGGAGGTAGATTCCAGAGGATCTCTAGCTACGAGAGATATCGTTGCACGTGCCACTGACCGAGTACTCAAACTAACAGGTGACCCACATGTTCTTTTGATTACTGAACATTTAGATTCAAAAGAATTGGAAGAAAAATTCCCTACAATTCATCATCGTCTTTCATCAAATGGAATTAAACTTGGAATTGACCCAATTCCAGTAACTCCTGCAGCCCATTACATGGTAGGAGGGGTAGAGGTAGATGATGTAGGACGATGTAAAACATTAGACGGATCAACATACAAGGGACTTTTTGCAGTTGGGGAAGTGGCATGCACGGGACTACATGGGGCCAACCGACTTGCTTCAAATAGCCTCCTTGAAGCAATAGTGATGACTCATCGAGCATTAGAATATACATTGAAAATATCTGCCAACAATAGTAATAGTGAAACTGATATTCCTAGTTGGCGTGCTAAAGGTCTAGACAATTTGATTGAACATGCTCCAATAAAAGCAGACTTGGAAACATTACAATCGATAATGTCTGATGATGTAGGACTTCTTCGAAGAGATGGTCGTCTCCAAAGAGCACAACGGAAAATTGGACACATCGCCGAAGAAATTGATCGGACGTGGAGGAGTTGCATTCCAACAAGAAAATTGGTGGAACTTCGAAACATGTCTATTGTGGCATCCCTAGTTGTAGAAGCTGCAATCTCTAGGAAGGAAAACGTAGGATTACATTTTAATCTTGATCAGTGAACGATTTTACAGCGATTCCAAGGCAGTTACTAGAACATAAAGTGCATTCGTAATTGGAACTGGGATTCCATGTTTTTCTGCATTACGTACTATAATTCCCGCAATTTCAAGAATCTCAGTCCTTTTTCCGTGGATAATATCCTGCAACATACTGCTTTGGTTTTCAGAAGTATTTTCTATTACTTCTTCCAAAGTTTTCTGCATTTTTTCGATATCAATTTCAAAGCCTTCATGTTGTGCTACAGTTGCTCCTTCCATCAATACGGAAACAGCTAATTCATGGAGGAGGCCAAAACGAAGAGCACCATTATTCACACCACAAATTGCAGTAATGGGATTTATTGCTAAATTGATTAGTACTTTTTCCCAAACATGAGGCATTATCTCAGACACGGGTTCAGGAGAAAGGCCAGCGTTGTCCAATATTTCAATGAAATCTTCAAATAAATTCTCCCTTAGAGGTTTTCCAAAAATATCCAAAGGGCCTATGACGATTCGACCTTCTCCACCAAGTCGAATTTCCGCAGGACCGATTCTAGAAGCCCCATGGGTAATACAAGCCCCCATTATTCGATATCTATCGTACAGATTCGCTATCAACTCAAGATGACTCAAACCGTTCTGAATTCCAACAATAATACCATCACGTGCCAAATGAGAGTTTGCTAATTGAGTCAAGTGCTCTAAAGAACCCAAATCGGATTTACAACAAATAATTACAACATCTAGTAGAGGAGAATCATGTTCTAGCATATTATATTCAGTCGGCTCCAACAGATCAACAGAGTCTGATGAATGAACTATGATACCTCGGTCGAATAAAGCAGGAATCGTTTCACCTCTAGAAAAAAGGTACGGGGAGACTCCAGTTCTAGCTATTCGATAGGTTAGCAAACTACCTATTGCGCCGATTCCAAATATTCCTATTCGCAATGTATCACCTCAAGCCACATTCAGTTTCAGGGTAGCAAAGGGCAGCGAAATGAATTTCCAAGCCGATGGTAGAAGATTCAAACCATATTGATGTAAAACCTCCAAATACATCAGGACGATCAGTATCTATAGTGATTGAACCATTAACAGGAATAGAATCAGGAATAGTAATGTTCCAAACATGATCTAAAGGAATAGATGAATGAATAACTGGAATTAATGAAACTGATTCCATACCAACGTTTGAGAGAACAATGGAGGAAT
>JASLJW010000120.1 GCA_030747885.1 Candidatus Thalassarchaeaceae archaeon | reverse complement strand
AAATTTCACCATCGTATTCTGAATTCATTAGATCTGCCATCTCTTTGTCCATTCTTCCTCTATGTTCTTCCATTTCGTTGAAGGCATCTCGAAGGACTTGATTCGTAATACGTCTCTCTAGGCCCATTCTAATTCGATTTGGTAGATTATGTGCTTCATCAACAACTAATATTGTGTCTTCTAATTCCAAACCCATTGATGGGAGTGAAGCCTTTCTAATGCTCTCTACAAACACATGATTGTAGTCACAAACAATCACGTCTGCATCCTTAACTGCTGAACGTGCTGCTGCCCAAGAACAGATTTTTCTTTTTCGACCGATCTCAATGGATTCATCAACATGTCTTGGCTGTTCTAAAATGAATTGTCTAATTTCGTTTCTCCCTAATGTCCTCATATCTTCTGGTACATCTAATTCGCATGTGCATTTTCCTGTGATTCTATCTACTTCTACGCACATGGAAACTCTTCCAATCAAGTCTACTAATTTTATTTCGTTTGACCCTAGTCTCTCATTTATCCGTCTTACAGAATCAACTACGATTCGATGTTGACTTTGTCTCCCAGTCAGGAATAGTACTTTCTTGGTCCCATCGGCATGGTTTTTTGCAAAAGATAGTGTTGATGAAAGTGCAGCCGCTGTTTTCCCTATTCCAGTGGGGGCAGCAGCGAACAAGTAACCACTTTCTTCCAGAACTCTGTTCCCATCCTGAATCATGCGCTTTTGACTCTCTCTTAGAGATTCATGCGCCACGAACTGGAATGTATGCGGTGTCACAGTGCTTCTCTCTAACTCGGCACCTCAAGAAGATTCGCAGAACAGCCTGTCGGCAAAATCAGTTAGGGTGCCCCGAAATTCGGGGCGGGTGTGTGGGTGATCATGCGTTGCGTTGTATCTGTAGAGCTCGCTGTCGGAGCCCGTCAAAATTCCTAGGTTGGAGAGGGGTCCCTGCCGCAGCAGGGGGGTGTGGTGTGAATATGGTCGATGCATCGACTGCCCTATCCCTAATGGGGTCGAGATTTTGTTGAAATAATTCTCTAATAGGGTTTGATTTTGTACACTTGCTCAACATTGTGTTTCTTAGAGCACTACGTAATTTGAGATGCAAGAAGACATTGGTTGCGGGAGGGTTTTGACGCCCTCCCGCGTTGGTTGAGTTCCCATCCCCTACCATGTCCTTATGCCCCCCGTTAGGGTGTGTGATCCTCTTTGTGCCTCAGTCGATTCGCCAACTGTTGGTGTCGTGCTTCTAGCACGGTTTGAAGATCATCAGAGGCAACCATCTCGGCCTTCATATGAGTCCGTAATGCAGCTCTTGTTACTTGGTCAGGGGAATCTCCATGGATGCTACAGAACATCTCGACCTTATCTGTAAGGTCCATGCCCAGGTCAACTGAAAGAGTCCCACCTACTGCTCTTGATGGAGCCGCCTCGAGTAATTGACGAACAGCCAGTCGAATAACATCAGAACGATTTCTCATTCCATCTAGTCCAACCATTTGGTCAAGTGCCATCAAATGGTCTTCTGGAATTCTACACTGCACCATCGGACTGATATTGGACATCTCTCGCCGCCTCCAACCAAATGGGAGTGATGGCCGTATATAATTGTATTTCAAATGAAATACATTTGTATTACAACAGTATTTTATTCAGATTCGTCGTACTGTTCCCCTTTTCCATTCCACCATCTCCATGTAGACCATCCAATTAGCATAGAGGTAGCATGGCCGAGTGAGATAGCTCCATCAGTTCCAAAACTAGTATAATTCCATACTTCAAACATGAAAACTAGTATGAGGGGATATTGTGGCCTCTTTGCATGATACGAAAGTGCCCCTAAAGTCCCAAACATACCAATAGAACCGCCTTTGAATGTCCGGCCCATAACGTGAGCAAACATTTCTACATCCGGATAAATTGAAAATCCCACATTGAAAAAGATAGAAAAAAGGAAAGATGTCGTAGCACTTGTTCCAATGAAAATTATTGCACAATGTTTCCAGTTGTTGTGTGCTTCAAACGACTGAATGAAGAACAAAACTCCTCCAGTGACGTATATCGCGTGAACACGATCCCAATGAGAGAATGGAGCGGTGAATAGTGTGAATAGAAAACCTACTGGATTTGGAATGAGTTCATTAGAATCCATTCTATCAAATTGGTAAAAAAATTCTTTCATGGTGTATAGACGGTCCCCCTCTTGAGCTTCGACGATGAAAAAAATATAGCTCCAAACAAGAATGAGGTAAGTAATTGTGAATCGTCTGCTCATGATTATTTCAAGAGGGCCCAATGTCTTGCCAGAAGGATCTTTCCACGGTGCCACGAAACCAAGCAAATTCCGGGATGTCCTTTGCGACTTCACAAATGTCAAATAATTTCTTCTTGATTTGAAACCTCTCCCACTAGCCTCTATGTTTTCCTTTGAGTGAATAATCGCTTTCTCAAGCGATTTGGCCATATACTGGAGGTATCACCCATGTGTATGGATGGCAAGACAGGGGGCAGAGGCCTATACATTCTGATGCGAACGGTCCAGGTTGCTTTAGCTGATGATATTGTTAGTGATGATGAATCCGCAATACTGAAGGTGATTGAATCTGTAATGGGTTTAGATTCAGGAAGTCTACAGGACTGCTTTGCCATAGCTCGTGGAGACATGATGTC
>JASLJW010000119.1 GCA_030747885.1 Candidatus Thalassarchaeaceae archaeon | reverse complement strand
GTTGGATTTAGAATCTGGGGGAAGTGTAGATGTTGAATGGCTCCTCCCTCCCCGAAATTTGAATGCAATCTTACTCATTGGTGAATTTGGTCGAGATGATTGGCCAGTTCGTGCGGCAAATGAATCATGGCAGGATTGGATATCAAATCCGTCAAATGGGGGCGCAGTTACTGTTTCTCCAAATCAGGATAATGGTACTTGGGATTGGCTCGTTGCTCACGATTCAGATGGCGGCCCTACGAACATCAAATCATTCCAAACCATTCGGCCCCATCGTGCAGAATTCACGATGGAGCAGGGAGCAGATGCATCTGGGGGGTGGGTAGATGGCCGGTCAGTCTATGATTGGGTACATTTCATCACCGACGAAACTCCTGATCCATTAGACCCTGCAGATGGAGCTGTTGGATATTTAGACCGGTGGATTGGCAATGGTAACCCTGGTTATGAAGATGCCATTACTTACTTTGAAGGAGTAATGGTTGGATTCGGATTAGATGTTCAAACTCACAGATTCCAGTCCGGGACATTGTGGGCAGTCAACGTTTGTGGCTACAAAACCGGCACAGTTTACCCAGATGAATGGTTGGTCTTTGGAGCACACTTCGATATTGCACCATATGCAACACCAACATCAGTGCTACCTGGGTTGCAAGAGACTGGATATGGGACTAGAACTGGTGCTTATGATAATGCTGCAGGTTCATCCATGGTTCTAACTACTGCAGGAGCATTGTCGAGTTTTGATGCTAGAAGAACCATGGTATTCTGTCTATGGTCGAGTGAAGAAGAAGGCCTTTGGGGCTCAAGCGCCTTTGCAGATGATTTGCCATCTGGCGTTACTGTTAGTAATTATCTAAATTTAGATATGGCTGGAGTAAACTATCCTGGGGATTATGCTCTTTCTGTTTATCTTGGGCCTGATGGAACAGGAGATGTGGTTGATCAGTCTGGCATGTTCCATTTAGCAGAATGGATTGGAGCCGATGCACTTGATTTAGCATTCCAAATGGAGAGAGGTGCTGCTGAATGGGCTGCAACTGGAGAAGATCCCCTGTGGCAGCAACAGTACCAGGATACTGTGGCAATTTACGAATCTCCTACAGCGCGTAGTGATCATGCATCATTCCAAGATATTGGAGTTGCAACATTAGGTTGGAATGGCGTTGTTGATGGATTCCCCTGTTATCACAAGACATGTGATAAATTGGAGACGCTAGAAGAGTACATGGTAACAGATAACGCAACGGGTGTAGCTAACTTGGCACATTCATGGGATATTGTGACTTGGTGGGCTGTTTTCGCTTTCTTGCATATGGATCAAACTCCTGTGCCGAATGAATTGTGAGGTTTTGTAATGCGCCCAGCAGTAGATGTTTTTGGCGAATGGGCCGACGTTGGAAAGGATGAGGGGATGCAAAAAGGACATGCTCCATCTGTAGATGAGATTCTAACTGCCGCACTTGAAGAGATAAACGAAGAAACAATCCAGAGAGGATTTTCTGCTGTTGATGCAGGTTGTGGAAATGGATGGGTGGTTCGATTATTATCAGAGCATGAGAATTGTACGATGGCTATTGGTGTGGATGGAGCGCAATCAATGGTTTTACGTGCTCTTGAGAAGGATCCAGAGGGCATGTATTTTCATCAGGATCTAAGCAAATGGTCGCCACCTGAAATGGTGGATTTAGTACATTCAATGGAGGTTCTCTATTATCTCGATGATATTCTTGGTTTCCTGAATCAGGTTCGAAGAGAATGGTTGGTCCAGGGAGGTATTCTTGCTTTTGGAGTAGATCATTATTCTGAGAATAAGGATAGTTTGGATTGGCCAGAAAAGGTTGGAGTTCGAATGACTACGTTATCTGAAGAAGAATGGTCAGAATTGGTAGCTGAAGCAGGTTTCGAAGTTTTACGAGTTTTCAGAGCAAATAAAACGGAAAGTTGGCCTGGTACCTTGAGTATAATTGCTCGCGCATAGTGGAGGGATTGCAATTCTAATTGGGTCGATTACTTCGGTGAATGTGAACCCTGAAGGAGGCGTTCCAAAGCATTCAGTTAATTCAGCAAGACTTTGTGTAGAGGGAGTTGAAGGAGATTTACAGAAGGACACCAAACATCATGGCGGCCCTGACCGAGCAGTGTGCATTTTTTCATCTGAATTGATGGATGAACTGAATATTGAAGGCCATCATTTCTATCCCGGAGCAGTAGGTGAGAATCTAACTATTACAGGTATCGAATGGTCAGAATTATCTGCAGGTATTCGATTAGCAATTGGAGAATCTGTAATTGAAATAACAAAGCCTGCATCCCCTTGTAGTACAATTGAACATGTATTTTCAGACTCTTATTTTTCTCGAATTAGCGAGAAAAAGAATCCAGGTTGGTCTAGGTGGTATGCTCGTGTCGTAAAGGAGGCAGAAGTCTTCAAGGGAGATATTGTGTCTATCCTCCATAGCGAAGATTAGATGCCTGATGATTAATCGGGAGTTGTGAGCACCCTCTACGAACGTTTGGATGCACTTGGCGATCGTTTGTCGACACCTTGGCCCTTCATTTGGAAAGGTGCATGGAATAGACGTAACCTTCTTGGTGGGAATTTGTTTTTGATTCAGATTCTAGTTTTTGGATTATTTGGCATAGCATTCCCTTACTTTGCATCCAATCAATTCGTAGCTGCGAATGGTGTTACAGTGTGGGATCCTGAGACTGCTTTTGATCGTGCAATCCCAGTAATTCCTTGGATGGTTGTGCCTTACATGGCCCTATACTTGTATTATCCAGTTACCTTGCTATGTACTCCGAAAGATGATCGTTCTCGTTTGGAATTAATTGCAGGTGTTCAGATGCTCTGTGTGGCAACATTGGCATGTACTGCAATCTTTCTTCTGTTGCCTGCTGAAGTAGATATGCGTGATCAGATACCTGTTGAGGTTTTGGAAGGAGATGGATTGTACAGTTCACTATTTTCTCAAATGCATGCTATGGATGAGCCTTGGAATGCGTGGCCTAGTCTCCACATCGCTCATTCCTATTTTCTTACTAGAGCCATAAGTAGATGGGTAAAAATTCGCTCACCTGAGTCGAATATTGGCAAGATTTTCGTCACATTGGTGTGGATTGAATTTATTCTTCTTAGTATTAGTATTACAACAACAAAGCAACATTACATCTGGGATTTGTTTACTGGTTTAGCAGTCGGCTTCTTTGGTTGGTGGGTTGCAGTTCGAGCGCTCGATCGAATTCGAGATTTTCCTGATGAAAAATTGGATATTTACCCTGTAAAACAGAGTAGTTGAATCATCCCATTGTAGCCTAATCTTGATAGAGGCGTTTTGATTGGTCGGTTTACTCACAAGGTGACATTATGGATATAGCCGTTTTAATCAAGTACGTCCCTGACTCAACCGCCAAGATTTCAATCAGTGGGGGGCGAGTCGATGAGTCTAGCGTTAGTAAGTGGTCAATCAGTCCTTTTGATGAGTATGCTCTTGAAGCAGCTTTAGCTATGAAAGAATCAGCCGGAGCAAATGTTACTGC
>JASLJW010000118.1 GCA_030747885.1 Candidatus Thalassarchaeaceae archaeon | reverse complement strand
GTACTAAGGCTAACAGTGACGTCATCCGATCCCGTATTTCTCACAGTAATTGTGTATTCAGCTGGATTGTCAGAATCGGCTTCCTGAGCCAAAGTATTGGAAGATAATGTGATTGTAGCATCTGCTGAAACAATGGGGGCTAGAGACACTAAAAGTAGCAATAAAACTGAGAAAATAACCTCTCTCCTTCTGCTTCCCATAACCACCCGTGGGCGCCCGACGGATAAATGACCTCCGCCAAGATGCATGCTATTCCTCCACGAATGTAGAAGATGATGCCTCACAACGACGGCATTTCTCCAAGCCAGAATGTTGACAAGCACCTTTTGAGTGGTAGCGAGCGCCGCATGATGGACAAGCCCTACGTTTTCCTGATTCGATTTTCATACTACAGGCCCAACAAAGTACCAGTGATTCTGGCATTTCTACAACAGAAGAGGAAACAGGTACAGAATGATTAGGAGTGGAAGGTGGTGGTGGGAGATTTGCAGTGAATGAATTAGGTGCTGTGGATTGGTTTTTTGATGTTCTTGAAATGAATAAAATTGCAGCAATTCCAAACAATACAAGTAAACCAGTGAACACGAAAACTATGCTTCCAATTCCTGATTCAGTATTCTCTTGTGCTGATTCCTTTGATTCTAATATGAAATCTTCAGATGCAATCACTACATCTTCAGGTCCAAGGATCTGAACACGAACAATTCCAAGTCCAGGTTCATTCGGAGTGACTGCGATATCTACCAATGCAAGTGCCTGCTGATTCAAAGAAATTGTAGGGTCATCAATTAATTCTACATTCCACCCGTCCAATGAAGTAACCTTGATTCGATGTTCAAATGGAGAATTACCTGTATTACTAATCTCAATCTCGATGTTGTTGACTTCACCATTCTTGAGGATTGTAGCTGAATTTGCAGATAAAGAAATGGAGGCTGATTGATCAGATGAAACTTGAATGGATACTATGTCAAGGAGTGAGAGATCGCCTGAAGTAACGATTGCTCCTATGGCTGGCTGTGAACCTGGTGTTACATTAAGCGGCATGACTACCATACATGTCAAGTAACCAGAAGCACCTCCTGATAGAAGTCCAGGTGAATCACATTCGTAGGTCCATCCCACAGGAATATCAAGAGAATAGTCGCCTGTCCAAGATGTTGACCCATCATTCTCAACGAGCCATTCCAAGATGAAACCTGGAGGTCCGGTTGCCACATCTCCTGCAGACAAAGGCGTGGTCCCTATCGAGCCATTCGCCAACAAAATTGATGAAAATTCAATTGAACCACTGTATTCTTCTTCAACTTGAATCTGAAGTGGAACTGATACTGAATATCCACTCTCTGTAGTGAATTCTAATTGTATGGTTCCACTATTAGCAAATCCATTGCCACTCAAGGCTACTCCAAATATCGCTTCTTCACCTTGAGCCACAGAAAATGACGATAATGAACTACTCAAATCCCATCCTGATGGGCGATTATCTGCATTAGGGGTAATCACTACATCTTCATTCCCAGTATTGGTGATGGTGTATTGGAGGGTTAGAGTTGCATCTTTCGAGACTGTGCCAACCTGGGTATCCAACCTTGCAGTCAAACGATCGAAAGATTCCACTACCATTGGAATTTGAATTTCCCACGATTCTGTCGGATCAACTTGTGATGTTGCCACCAATTTTCCAGATAGATTAGTTCCAGCATGGATCATTGCAGAAGGAGGGATTGCCGTCATGGCAATACTGATTTGTTGATCTATTTCCATAGTTCCAGTAGAACCGCCAGATGCCCCATTTGTTGATCCTAATTCGTCAAAACCCATTGTCCAACTTTGAGGTGCATCTATTCTGAGATCATACCCTTGTACACCATTTCCTTGGTTCTTCAACAATACCTCAAATGATGTATTGTAAACTGGGTGAAGAGAAATTAACGATGAAGTAGATTGAAATTGAACATCTGGAAGAACTGGAACAACTAGCATCAAATCAGTAGGGAAATCAATGCTGTTATCTTCATCGGTTCCAGTTATCGTCACCCTGTAATTCCCCGGTTCAGGAGGTGTGGGGTGTACCAATGTGTATGATATCTCGACAACTTCACTCCCCTCAAGAGACATGGTTGTTCTATTGAATGAGTTAAACCAAGAAAATGATGCCCCATCAAAATCTCTGATAGCAGACCCAGATTCCAAAGATGCATTAGTAGGAATTAAGGCAGTATTTTTGAGACGTAATGTCCATGAACTGGAGGCCTGATCTGCAGACGATACAACCTGAGTTGCTTGGATTACATCAATTCTTATTCCTGGAGCAGAGACAATCAACGGAATATTTGCCACATTATTGTCCTCATCAGATTCTTCAATTGCATTATCGGGATCGATGTTGACTCGCAACGTCACTTCTCCTTCATCTTGGGGAGTCCATTGCCATTGAAGGACACGAGTGACACCCGGTCCAAGAGTAATTGTCTCTCGACCCAAATCTGTTCCCAATGTACCAACTTTGAGAATTCCTGCTTCTACTACTAGATCAACAGCTCTTCCACTTCCTTGATTGGTAATAGGAACCGAAATCGTCATCTCTTCACCTACTTGAGGAACTTCTGAAGAATAAGAGACATCAGATAATTCTACAATTGGATCCGATCGGAGATCATTTACATTCACGCCCCGGACTGCAATGGAGTATGGTTGTTCATTTCTTGCTCCGCCATGATAAACATCTGAAACCTTGACCGACCAGACTCCTGCTATTGCTGAATCTACTAGAACAACTTCTAGATTATTCGTAGAATCTGCAGAACCTCCTGGAACAGATCGCCCCGCTTGGAAATTATTCCCTAGGTAGGTTGTAGTACCATCCGGCGCAATTACCTCAAGATCCAAATCATTTCGAAGTTGACTAGAACTTGATGTGCTGCCCTGATAATCTGACCAAGCTAATACAACCTTCAAAGGAGAATTTGAACGAGTTAAATTGAATTCATAGGATGCTGAATTACCAGAACGCAGACTGTTTCTATCATCAACAAAAATTCCAACATCTGTCCCTGGAACAAGAGAATTGGCTACATTGATTCGCCCCCAACCCTCATCGTCATTTGGAATATCACGTGAACCCATGTCTTCTGCTCCTAACACCAATAATGCCTTCACTAACGCTCCCTGAGGGGATGGACGGCCTGCAATTTCAGTAAGGTACTCATGAACAAGAGCAGATGCTCCAGCAGCATTAGGAGCTGCCATCGAAGTACCTGAATATTCGATGTACCATGTACTCTTCCAAGTATTTCCAGAAGTATCCTGAGCATCCTGTGAGAGGCATGAACGAACCCAAGAACCTGGTGCTGCCAAATCAGGTTTAATTCGGCCATCATCAGTTGGACCTTTGCTACTTGATTGAGCAATTGTATCAGGGGCACTTCCACCACGATTGTGATGATTTGCCACAGCAATGGAGTTTTTGGCAGTGGCAGGAGGCGTTAATCCACTATTCCCGTCATTTCCTGCTGAATACAATACCGTTAATCCATCATATGACCAAAATTGATCATATTGAGATGTCCTGCTGTCTACATCTCCAGCTGAAGTAGTATACTTGCCATGATCCGTTGCAGAACCCCAAGAATTGGTATGAATCTGGACGTCTGCATCGTAGGCTGTTCGTAGCATATAGTCTACGCTAGCCCCTGAAAATTGGCCAGATGAATCATCTTCCATTGCCTGAAAATACAATTCAGCCTTGGGAGCTACACCAGCATATCCCCCTCTACTACCATCGCCTAGAACTGTACAAGCAACATGGGTGCCATGTCCAGAATGACGGTCCTCTGTCGAAGAATCGCCCCAGGTCATTGACTCAACATAGTTGATTCTTCCATTCATATCTCCATGATCTTGATCAATTCCTGAATCTGCAACTGCAATTGTAATCCCCGATCCATTCAATTCGGAAATAAATGCATTAGATGCATCTGAAACTCGCATATGCACCAAGGAACGATCATTGTCTATCTCCCATTGTGGGGGGAATGATATCCATGCCACAGATGGATTCGATGCGATAAACGGAATCGTAGCGGCACTTACCACGGCCTCTACTCTACCATCCCCCCATGGATGGATTTCAAACACGTCCAAATTGGAAATATCATGACTCATTCCATCAATTTCCACCATTGAATTTGGAGTTCCGTCTATATCTCTCCATCCTGTTATCAAAACTGAAATTTGGTCCTCTGGATTCATTGAATCAATGGCATCCCTGACAGGAGAATCAACAACCAATGCTATTGGAACTGAAGAGGTGGCTACTACTCCAGAACTCAAGGCTGCCTTTTGCAAGCCATCCACGTCTCCTTGGATTAGAAATCCAGTGGGAGGAATCATTGCCTTTACATTCAATGAGTCTATTGAATTCAATGATTCTCTAGCTGACCACGGATCTACTCCTGCATCGATTGCAATTAGAGAAAGATCTGAGCGAGGAGTTGCAAAAGTGGTGCTGACATCTGAAGCAATGGTCCAACCTGTTGTATCTAAGGAACCAACTGGGGTATTTGCTCCAGGCGATCTAAGGGCGATTTCAATTTCTTCGAAAGAAGATGGAGATACTCCTTTGATAGAATCTGGGTCCGGTGGGAGAGCGATAAGAGATGAAGATGATTTTGTGGTTTCAATATCTGTTGAATTTCCATCTGGTGCAACAATAATTGCAAAATTAAGAAGGAGGAGAAGAACAAGGCCCACTGCTAATCTAGTTCGGGCCATGATACAAACTCCAACGAACCGGATTTAGGGCTTCGCACCTCTCGACAACAATTAGAACCAATGTGTATCCCCACGGTCTCGGAATGATTCTGATGTCCACTCACCAACTATGTGTAACCATGTTTTTTCTACTGATTCCCCTCGATGATTAGTGTAACTTAGATGAATTGCAAGACTATAATTTTCCCATACAGATGCCCCCGCAATTGTCAACTCAAGATCATCGCCTGCCACTGAAACATGACCTGGTAAATTGGATGAGTCGAACGTAGTTGAACCAAGAAGGCCATCTTCCATATCTCTAAATTCCAATTCAACATGTAAATCAGTCACTTGACGGCTTCCATGATTGTGTACCTGAACCAATACTACATGGCCTGGACCGCCTTGCATGTACACACTATCAACTACAATAGAATCTCTAGGAATCATCCAATGCCAAACACCGAAAGAACTGACCAAAAGAAGAAGGACAAGGCCGGTAGCTAAAATCACCTTTCCTGGAGTAACAACTGAAACAATATCTTTGGCCTGAGCAAGTGCTCCATATGCTCGTTCAACATCTTCAAGAGCAACTTTACGTCCTCCAATATCAATTGCAGTATCTTCAATCTCATCTTCGAGATCATCTAGATTATCGAGTACCATCAAGAATCACCTCCCATTAATGTGGCACAAATTGTGACTATTCCTGTAGACATAGGTTCTGGAACCATGTAATGGGTGGTTGAACCGTCAAAACCAGGCATTACATTTAGCAAAGATAAATCTGAAGCTATGCCATTTACTCCAACAGATGTTCCAGTTGGAATTCCAGAAGTTTGTTGTGCATCAATCAACACGGCTCTTCCATCCCATTGGATCCCCATGAAATCAACTGATGCTCTAGATGACATTAGTATCCTACCACCTTGTACATCATCGATACGGAAAATTGGATACACATTACCAATGTAACTTAACGAAATTGTGGCTGATTTCAAATTCTCACCCATGGCTTCCATCTGTTCAAGATGAATGCCCGGTTGGATTGGAACATTGCTCTGTCTCATGTACAAACTCCTTATTCCAACACCACTAGAACGGATTGCTAAATTGTAATCCTCATCCAATGTTACAGTCATCCTATCCATCAAATCCTCTGCGAGTAATACTGTATCTCCACGTGTATTTATTGCTCTACCAGTAATTTCCATGTACAAGTCCATACCTGCTGAAGAAGCACTGAAATCAAACTCAGGAATACCTTGGAATGAGGTTGGTTTTGTAATATCAAAAATATTTGCAGGATCTGTGGTAAGGTCAATTTCACCTGGAACATCCTTCAAGAATACTGTTGCAGGCCACCACTGTCCTGCAGACCATTGTAACTGTTGTAGCATCACTGATTTGACTGAATCACCTTGAATTCTCTCAGATTCAGGAACAGAAAGGGAAACTGAAATCGATTCCCCAATAGATGCGTACAAATCTATCTCTCCAGGAATATCTGAAACAAATAATTGGGATTTAGTGCCCAAATTACGATTGAGAATCGAGGCAACCACATAATCGAGTCTTTGTGAGAGGAGGTAATTGGTGGACGTAGTTACTTCACTAACCGCTCCAAGATTTCGAGTGCTGAATGATGTGACTACTGAAACTTCAGTGGATTCGTCTTTCTCAAATCCAATTAATGCTAAATCAAGATCTTGTCCATCAAATCCTCTGATTTCAACTATGAACTCCTCTCGAGCAGGACGCCAATCAGACATCTCTACCTCAATATCCCATATCTCAAGGCCTGATTCATTCCTGAAAGAAATTGCAGTCTTAACATCAGGTGCTAAGCCAGGAAGCCATGCCCGGACATGAAACCCTTGTTCTTCTCCTCTTTCCAAAGCCGTCATTGAGATGCCATGTCTCCATGTAGGTGGTTCAATCTCTAAACTACCTTGACGGGCATCGACTGTTAAATCAAAATGACGATCAGCATCAAGTTCGAAACCCAGCGAAAATTCAGATGATGGTGTATCACCAGCTTTACCTGTCACTGACTCTGTTAATTCTGCGAGAAGGTGGTTCATGCTTCCACCTAAATCCGACATTCCATCCATGAACGATGCCAAGCCTTGGAGACCTTGTGATGTATTGAATTCCGGAATTTCAATTTCTGGACCTCCGATATTATCTGCTCTAGGAACATCTAATGCAATGACTCCAGGCATTGGCTCAAATAGAGCTCGAAGATGAAGTCCTCGAGTTTCAGGAGAGCCTAGTGCAGGTATATGCTGAATTGATGAACGGAATGGGAGTGTCCCATCAATTCGCAACTCAACTTTGTCCAATGCTTCAGGGTCTGAGTCAGTATCTGCAACAAGATAAGCCGCACGAGAAATATTGGTCATTCTAGCAGACATGTAAGCGGTGTCTGTTGGCCCATCATAATGATACAGGAAATGATCTCCATCCATTGTGCTCGGCATTGAATTATTTGAAATCTGAATTTCTACACTAGACATAGGAGATGATGCATTCCAAGAAAAAGAGTCGCCGACCTCCATGTCGAAACTAGTCGGAATTCCACGCATTCGAACAGTCTGAAGATGGTTACCATCCTTTCCAATGTACGTTATCTCATCTATTTCTGCACTTGAATTCCAAGACATACTTCCAGGTAGGACTGTGATACTAATCGTATCTGGAATCGAGCTAATTCCTACAAGATGGAGTGATGAATTTTCCATTGTTCCCGCGTCATGAGAAGTATATCCAATTCTGAAGGACTCGTTTTGTATTGTACTCAAACCAATAACTTGCCTATCCAATGAAGAATCATCAGCAAGGTCTGCGGCACTGAATCCTCTCATTCTGACACTTAGAGCAATTGGCATGAGCGGTTCTCTTGCACCAGATCTTCCTTGAATCAAATCTAAATCTCTATCTTCTGAAAGTAATATGTGGTCGCCAGTTAATGTTGGATGATCAGAAGTTCCAAGATTCATCTCGATTTCTCCCAATACCATTGGAATTCTATTGATGCTAATGTCATCAAACATCTGTAGATGGAAATCAGAACCTGAAAGACCATTTCCAGAGGTCATGCCTCCACTTATTGCATCACCAAGAGCTTCTGGAACCGCATTCAATGCAGTACCAATTCCAATGAAAATATCCACCAAATTGAGAATTGTTGTATCAAGGATTCTTGAGAAGAAGTCTAAATTTTCACTTGAATCAAGTGATAAATTAGAACCATCATCACCATTGTTAATTGAAAATGAACCATAGAGAACTAAAGCAGTTGGTAGATCTTGCAAATGAGTTCTAATTTGACGACGGTCTTCTTCAACTCCTTCTCTCAAAAACCATGACCCGTAATCTATCTCATCAACAGGTTGTTTCGAACGGATTAACACCAAGGATTGGGGTGGATCTGCTGGATTAACAGGCAAAGAAGGGTCGTTATCGTTCTGGGTAACATCCTTTGAGAAATTCTTCAAAGCAATGATTAGACCCAATCGGTTAGGAATTTGCCCCGGAAGTTCTGGGGCTTTGTTGGATCCGAGCATAGTGAATATTCGGTTAATTTCCAACTGATTCATGCTACCTTGTGGCATTCCTCTAAGCCATCCAGAACTTTCAGTTACATTACCGAAAGTACCACCTAATTGTGATGGGGCTTTATTTCTGCGATCTTCATGGAAATGAACATGAATATCTGCTCTTCTATCCGAATAGTATTCTATTGAAGTCAAGGATCCTTCCCCTACATCTGCAACGGTTGTGGAAAGAACTGAATCTGAACGAATTACTAGGTCCACCTCACTTGGAATTTGATCGTCTAAATCTCTTGGATGCGCACTGAACTCAATGTATGCTAATTCTATCAATGGACGGACCCCTTCAATTGGTTCACCTAGGTGTACGTATCCAAAACCAGCTAGCGTTCCACAACCATGTTCAACGGGATTATCACTAGCATCAGTCGAAGGATTATATTCAGCAGGACATGCTGTACTACCTAATGTCTCAAGATGAATAGCATAAGGAGATGAAATTGAAACTAACTGGATTCCGGAAAGATCGATTCCCGTAAGTGAAGTAAGTAACCCGAGAGTTAGGCCATTGATTCCACTAAGTGCAGAGTTTGTGATATCGAACCAAATACGTTCCAAACCCACCTCTAATGAGGTGGCTTCTGGAGGAATCGTATGCAATGTATCGATTATCCAAATGTAACTAGGCCCTGCAGAACCGAATAATATTGATTCAGAAAATGTGAACTGCTTGAAAAGAGAAACTCGGAGTGTTTCCATTGAATCCCAAACTGGATCACTACTGTCAGATGATGGAGTGGCAGCACAACCACTATCAAAGAAATCCACCTGTCCATCGAACATTTCTACGGAGAACTCCACAGTGGGCTCTAGCCACATTGTTGTTCCTTCTACTCCCGCTCCATCATTAGGATCAATGGAAACTGTCAATCCAACAGACAAATCATATCCACAATCTCCAGGTTGACTAGGAGTATCTGGCACTCCATCGCCATTTGTATCTGTCAAAGTAGGAGTGGTGCCATCATCTAGGAAATCATCAATGTCTATCTCGTGCTCAAATGGTTCGACAGAGAAAAGAAGCGATGTTAGAGATGCTGAAAAATCAACAACCTCGAATTTGTCTACTACGCGTCCATCATTTGCTTCATAATGAGTCCAAATTACATAATCTGTGATATTGATTAGAGTATTTAGAATACTATCTGTAGCTCCCGGAGGGGCATTTTCAGGATCCAATATGATATCATATGGGTCTGGGTGATCAACCGGTTGGATATCTATTTGCTTGAATGTGGCATCAGACATCGGATTATCAGCCAATGAGAGAGAGTCATAGGGCCCTGAAGGGCGAATGGCAGCATCTACCGAAGCCATTGCCGTTTCTGCTGATGCAGATTCACCATCATCAACCAATAAACCGCCTCTTGTATCCAATGCATCATGTAAATCAGTCAATACTCCAAGGTCACGATTTTCAATCTGAATTGCCGCACTTGCTGCCGGAACTGGGAGCCAAACACTGAGTAGCATCAAGAGAATAAGAGAGATGCTCGTTCTCCCCCGGTTGGGAGTCGGCTCAGGATGCATTGTTAGTTACCTCTACAGACTCACCTTTAGCATATTGCTGTTAATGTTCAATATAGGCTCATCGTTCAACCTTCTCAATCGAGCCGCAATGTGGACACGCTGTATTTCCTGAAGAAACACCGGGTGGAAGATCAACTTCGAAATCTTGGCCACACGATGAACAAGTGAAATTAATCGTCTCAGCAACATTCACACTAGGTTCTGGAACTGTTGATGTAGTCTCCATAATTGGGATTTCAATACCAAGCGTAGCAGGAGAATTAGTAGATTTTGTACGTTCCTTAGAGGGGGCAGGTTTTGCAGTTTCAATCTCAAAATTTTGGCTATCATCATCTGAAATAAGATCATCCAATACAGCTGTGGAACCTACAGACCTAGAGGAAGAAGAATTACCCAATTCTGAAGAAGACATTCCCGCGATTGATTCGAAATCATCACTAGATCTTCTAGAAGCATACATCTGCGCCTGCTCTTCAGCAGTAGGGGGAGCGATTTTCTCACTTTTCTCCGCCTCTTGCTCAGCAATAATCTCAGCAACTCGGCGAGCCGTGGTTCTTTGCCACAAGAATGCCCCAATAGCTGCGAAAATCAGAATTAATGCAAGTACAATAATTGCTATCATTCCAAAAGATGTGGAACTGTTTGTTTCCTCTTGTTGAGGATTCAAAACCGTAACTGTGAACCTTTCAATTGAGGAAGAACCCGCTTCATTTGTGACTGTGCACGAAACAAATCTACTTCCCCCTGTTTCGTAAATTGTGGTGATACTAGCACCAGTCATATCCACATCATCATCAGAAATTCCATTTGAATCTGAATCAACAGAACCATCTAGATCCCACTCAAATACCAAAGTCGAGGATTCGGGATCAATAGCACTGATACTAAAGGTAACTGAATCACCAGGATTGACAATTTCTGTTCCATTAATGGCTGAAGTTACTGGAGAAGTGGTATCTACCACATCTATACTGATATTCGAAGAGGATGTGAGTCCTGCACTATCAAAAACACGAAGAGTGATTGTATGACTTCCAATATCTTCTGCTGAATCAAAAGAATATGTCAAAGAAGAATTTGATTGGTTCTCAGATTGGACAATATTTCCATCAATTAACCACTCCTCTTTCGCAACCTCTCCATTATCAGAAGAACGGCCAGAAATAGTGAATGATTCGCCTACACCTCTAACGATATCTCCACTTACTAAAATCTCTGATGACGGAGGAGTGCTGTCGACCACACTTACAGTTACTGACTCCGTATCAGTTCTCCCGTCTATCGATGAAACGGTTACTTGCACTGTTCTTTCTCCTTCAGAAGTCCAACAAAGAGATACTGAAGAATCAGAGATAGTTGAACTACAACTTGAATTAGGGGCAGACCAAGAATAACCAGATGGATCTAATTGATTCCAATCATTTGGAGTGTTTGAGGTAGAAAGAGAAATTATCTGACGCACGTCAACCTGTAGTAGATTATCTGGACTTGAAATCTCTGCATCTAATATTGGAAGAATCGATAGAACAACTCCTAACCGAGCAGGAGTTGCGCCGCTACCACCTCCAGTTGGAGACGCAGTATTGTCAACCATCAGATACAATGGTTGATCCGCATGTACCTCGGGAACTAACCAAGAACGAGAACTAGATGATGTGATTGAAAGAAGATCAGTGTCTGAAATCCTGAAATCGTTGGCAGTATCCTGCAAATAGAGGTCTTTCTGTTGCTCCGTCATGAAAAACACATCAGGAGTCCCATCTATTTCCAACGCTTCAATGAGAACTTGTGTTCCTTCTCTGAAACTAAAGGGTCCTGCAACACTGAGTCCTTCATCTGAATCCAATGACCATAACATATCATGTAATGTCCAAGAACGAATTGTTGCAGGTTCTATGGTAATACTACCAGAAGCAGAATAACCACCATTTGCTCCCTCATCATCATCTTGAAGATGATCTAGATTGTCAATTATCAGATACCAATTGGTTTGAGATTTATCGGTAGGGGCCGTCCATCGCCACTCTGCACTTCCATTAATAGATTCCAAGGAACCAACCTCATCCCAAACATTGGCGGCACGGTATGATTGATCATTGGAATATACTGAATATCCTGCTTGTGAAAAAATCAATACATCAACCTCATTATCAGTTTGAAACTGAATTAAATGAGTTTCACCTGGTACAACACTTCCAAGAGCGAAAGCCATGCATTCCTGATCTAATAATGTCCAAGTGGAAGAAGATGAAATACAATCTACTTCTCTTGATTGGGTTGCATTGACACTAGGAATTGCAACTCCGAGAATCAAGAGAGTGGAGAGCACAATGGCCGTTCGCATGAAATGAAACCTACCTCTTCCGACTTGAATGAATCCACTATTAGCATCAAGATTCCTGTACCTCTCTGATTAAATGCCAAGATTCAGATTGTTTTCTCTCGAGACGAATAGTTCCATCTGAATCAATAGAAATTCGATCACCATCTTCCAACGCATATGAATTCGAATGTACTGAACGGGCCTCCTCTTCTAAATGTGAGACTTCTTGGAATCTAGATGAAAAATGAGTTAGACAAAGCATTCTGGCATTCATCTGAGATGCTACTGTTGCTGCATCTCTTGCAGTGCTATGCCCATAGGAAGCTGCTTCCTTCTCTAATGAATCATCAAAAGTTGACTCATGAACTAAAACATCAATTTGGCTATTTAATCTACTAAATGAAGGAACATTTCGAGTAGTATCTCCACTAATCAAAATCGAACGGGATGAACGAATAGGACCCCTATATCCTCCTGGATTCTGAGCATCTGATGCCATGGTTCGAATCATTTCTTCATCGTGTCCATCTAATCTAGCTGCTTTAGTATCAAATCGACCAGGAAGTTCAGGTGTTGAAAAACAATATGCCAGTGAAGGAATGCCGTGATCTGTAACGTATGCATGGATTTCTATCTCGTTTTGATTAGGGATCATTATGCCCTCTAAACCAATTTCATCTACTGGATGGAGAATCCAATCTATCTCAAAATTAAACGCTCCATTTCCTCCATGTTTCTTCCACCAATCAAACTGTATCGCTAGATCTCCTGGATGTACTCCAGAATCCTCACTTGGAATATCACCTGGATTTTCTTTGACCCAATCCAAAGCAGCATTCGAAGTGGGGCCATGTATCTCTAAACGAGATGTACGGCTATCTTTGTCCATTGAATGTAACATTGGCAAAAGTCCCCAACAATGATCTAGATGACCATGGGTCAGGAAAATTGCTCGTATTTTTGAAATCCTAGTTCGTTCGTTAGAACCTATTGATCGAAGCCATCTATCGTGCCCTGCAATTCTCTGTTGCATGCCTTCTCCACAATCGATTAGAAGTGGTCCACCAGGGGCATTCAAAAAAGACCCTGAAACACTTCTATCCTTGGCAGGCTTGGCGGAAGAGGTACCAAGCACATGGAGGGTAAGCATACTACTCACCTTGGTTCCGTACAAATGAAACCATCCCGAATTAACGGGACTTTGGAATTGGAGTAGGGGGGAACCAACGTAGAACTACCACGTCTCCAATCGAACGAATCCAACGCCATGGAATTGCAATATGGATGCTATCCTCAACAATCTGAGGAGGGGGGCTCGTCACGAAAAGGTGAGTGATTGATGTTGAGTCAACATCCACAATTGCGTCATGAACCATTCCAAGTACACGCCCATCAGGTAAAATGACTGGCCGAGAACGAAGATCATCGGCACGCAGGTCAGGCATGACTACCCAGCATACGCGGTGGGCATTGAACCTTGTCCGAATGAAACAGAGGAATCATCACTTGCCGCGATTCTTGTTGGCAGCGAGACTCGGGCGAAGTTTCTCTGCACCCTTGCCCTTGTTGTGTAAACCTCGGCCACGCTTTCCGGCACTCGTCTTACCACGATGTGCACGACCACGGTTGCTTGAATTGGCCATTGGACCAAGATGCTTGTCTGCTTTGATTACTGGATGAGCGGGATCCACGCAAATAACTTCGAAAAACTTGTTCTTTCCATCTTCTCCAACCCAATACGAATTCAATACCTCAAGATTCGGATATCTCTTGGAAACTCTTTCTTCGGCAATCCTTTGAGTGGATTTAGCCATGGTGATTTTTGTAATACCAGCCTTGGAAGGTTTCCTCTTCATGTGGATCTTACCCTTGCGAAGACCACCACGGCGGACGCGAGTGCGAATCATTACAACTCCTTGCTTGGCTTTGTACCCCATTCGACGTGCTGCATCAATTCTGGTGGGCTTAGGGATTCGTTGGAAAACAGGCTCACGCCTCCACTGTGCTTGCCTATCTCTTCGATGATGAGTAGACATTGAGGACTTGGGGCGCTTCCACGCTTCACGAACGTGATGGTAGGCAGATTTCCCCATGACAACCCCTCTGAGCATCTCGGCGAGATTCCCCCCATATAAGAGCCGTTCGGAAGACAAGAAATGAAGAGAAACTGAATTGTTTGACTTATATGTGGTCATTGAATCACTAATGAAATGAGCGCAAATATAGGTGAAAAACAACCATGTGGAATTTGCCATCTACCATATCATAGATATCCCACTCCTCAAAATCTCCAAATTTGTCTAACATGTTCTGCTATTTTCCAATTAGACATCAAACCTTCTGTACGACGTTCATTAGAATTGTTGAGAACAATTACTGTTGAAGGGAGTGGGTTTGTAGAAATCGATGGTCACGAATTCATTGTTGCTGGTGTTTCAGGGCTTGGATATCGTTTCGCAGTTCAAACACCATTCAAAATGAGCATTGAATGTTATCGAACAAAAAATGCAGCGTTAATCGCAAATGAAATCTGTTTACATCCATGCGTTGATTTGGCAGATGAATCCGAAGAAATTCCAGTAGGGGATCTTGTCTTCACATATGCCATGGCACTAACAAACGATGTACATGCTGCTGAAGAAATTGTGACGCTTGAAAAATGTATAGATCTACGGGATTCTTTTCCTAAAACTCCAACAGAAGAAGAATGGCATGAAGCTGTACTAAAAATCAGAAAACAAACCCAATGGAGATTTGGAGGACCGTTTTCTGAAGATGAAATCGAAGGATGGGCTGAAGAAGATCCACCTTTTTTCCATGAATTTGAAGATGAAGAGGAGGACGTAGGAATCCAAAATGAAGAAAATGATCATCCGATTGTCCCAGAACTCCCAGAATGGACTCAAGACCGTGTGGAAAGATTCCTAGAAAGAATTCATAGATTCAGTAGAAATGATTGACTAAGGGATGGATTATTCATCTATGTATGCATCTTTTGCAGCGTCAACATCTGCCTTTCGAATCTCAGAAAGTTGTCTGAGTGCTTCCATAGCCACCTCTGGATCTTTAGAGGATTGTGCAATTTCTGTCAATGTTGCTATGATTGATTCGGAACCCTGTGTTGCAGCATCAATTCGATTCTGTTCTCGATCTGCTTGCATGGCCATCCTATCTCTCTTCCTTGCTTGTACTTGATCAAACATGTCCATTGCACTCTTTTGACGACGTTCCTCGGTCTCCAATTGTGTCTCTTGGAGAATCTTCTGCCTTTCTGCTTCTCGTTCTGCAAGTCCAACTTGATGATCTGCATCAGCCATTTCCTGATCTCGACGAAGATCTTCGCGCTCAGAATGTAATTTAGCTGCTTGGTTCCATCGCTCCATATCTAAATCGCCTTCTGCACGTAATGCTGCAAGTTCAACTTCTGACTTTGCACGTTCTTCGGCAGCTAGTGAAGACATTCGAGATCTTGCTTCGAGTTCAGCTGCTCTTAGATTCGCTGCTAAGATGGTTTCCATTTCCATAATTTGTTTCTCTTCCATTATCGCATTTCTAGCTTCGAGGGCTGAAAGATCAGCACGCATCTTGAGTACCTTCTCAGCTTCAGTTGTATTCCAATTAACGAAAGAGGTCTGAAGTTGAAGGCCCAATGACTCAAAAGTCGAACGAAGACCTGTTCTTACTTCCATCATCAAATCAGAAGTAGCATCGACGTTTCGCAGTTGATCTTCAGTAAGTTGATGGATGATTGGCTTGAGTCGAGCATTCACTTCAGATTCAAGAATAGATACCAATGTAGCAGAAGTGATTTCCATATTGCCTTTCGCTGGAAGTTGCAACAATCGAGGGGCACCTTCTCTAGAGAAACCTACACGCATCACCATAAATCCAGATGCTGAACGACCATCAGAAGTCATGCCTTCCAAACGAAGAATCAATTCATGTGGTCCCAAGAAAACAAAAAGGAAAGTTCTCTTTGGATTGCCCCTACCAAACATCTTCGAAAGTAGACCTGCTTCTGGATTGACTTCCATATGCTTCTGAGTGGCAACACCAGAAATTCTGCCATCCTCTACCACGACACATGCTTCGTTGGGTTTCAGAGTAACTTCCGCACCCTTTGGAACTTCTCGATCATGGACATATTTCGCAATAACTGCAGGGTTGTTTCTCCATTTGTATGTATTCTGACTCATTCTTTCACCTTTTTACTAATCCATCAATGTACATGTTCCTTTCAAGGAAATGATTTCTTGCACGAGCAATTTTATCATGAACCATATTCATTGAAATCTCACCTTCAATCTCTACCTCTCCAGGGGAAAGTATTGCATTGATTAATCGAGTGCAATCCACCAACATATTCAGCGTTTTCAAATCATGTTCGACAATTTTCTTCTGGCCTTTTCTGCTTAGTTTTCCTGCCCCATCATGTATTGATGTGGGTGATCCAGTGACTGCCATCTGAGCATCGTCTGAAATACCTTGAAGAGAAATTAACACCTGTTCACATTGATTTCTCAAAGTTCGATCACCATCTTGATGTGCTCGCAATTGGACACGTTCTAGATGGCCTCGCATCATGTCCGTTCTTCTACGGATTTCCTGACGAACTGCTTTATCGGATTTTAGAAATTTACCTTTCTCATATCCATCGTATGCTGTTGCTAAAGCCCGAACTCCATTGATGAGCACAGGTAAGGCAAGAGTGGTGGGTTCCACAGTGTACATACTTCCGGGGAAGGGTATGAAACCTTTGATGGAATGCCCACGGCCCCAAATTCAGAATTTTTTTGCAAACAGAAGAATGATTATGATTGAACGATACGGGAGGACATGCCATTCTGTAGGGAGTGCGGTAAGGAGGTTCAACGAGAATGGAAATTATGCCCATTTTGCGGAGAATCGCAAGAAGGAAGTGTGAAGTCTGAATCTGATGGGCCCTTGAGTTTCCAAGATTCTGCTATGTCTGGCGATATTCATCATACTGTAATCAACAACGATGTCGAAGCAGTTACCAGTGCTGTAATCATGGCTTTGGATAAACTCGGTGTTGTTTCTAACGAACCAAAGCAGGAAATTCCTGTAGAACTAATGGCTCCTGAAATTCAGAAATTGAGTGTTGGAGATTCTGTAGACTATTACAGCCCAACCAATGAACGATGGTTAGATGATTGTACAGTCATGGAAGTCAACGATGATGGGACGTATGTTGTCTCTGTTCCAAAAAGTAGTCGAGTAGAAACAAAATATGCAGTAGTCATTGGTGATTCTCCAGGATGTATTCGTGCATCTCAACCTCTCTTCACAATTGGAAATAGAGTTTTAGCTAATTGGAAGAACGCAGGTCCACTCTATTTCGGAACGATTGCTGATGTAAATCGAGATGGTACCTATGATATCCAATACGATGATGGGGATGCTGAGCTTCGTGTCGAGCAATCTAGGATTCATTTGGCCCCCAACCTTAGTGTTGGAGATCGAGTCTTCGTAAACTGGAAGGCGCATGGATACTACTTCCCTGCCGAAGTAGCGGTCATACATCCTGATCACACAATTAGAGTAGATTTTGATGACGGAGATGTCGAAGATAATGTCCCACTTTCAAGAGTCAGAGTCATTACAGAAGAGAACAAGGAGGTAATCGCTTATTCAGAAGCAATTTCAGAATCAGAAGAAGAATTGCTGAAAGCATTCCGAATCTTCGATCCCAATGATACTGGAACAATATCTGCATCTGAACTATTCAGAATTCTAACTGAAATGGGAGATGAACCAATCAATGAAACTGAGGTTTTCGAATTGTTCAGTGATTTAGGGATTGAAATGGATGCTGAATTGGATTATCGGCAATTGGCCAAGTGGCTTGTTAGTCCTTGATTCTCAATCTTCTAACGGTCGACCGCCCACCACAAATCCACGGTAACGATGCATGTATTCAACAAAGATTGGACTCAACGCTACAGACTCAAGGTGCTGAGTGGTAAACGGTGCAGGGGCAGGAGAATAGTCAGAATCTACGAGACCTAGAGGCCAGTCCGGATGAGCAATTCCTACTTTTCCGACTCCGACAAGATCTGCACCTTCTTCCATTACAAATTGGACATCTTCTGCAGCCCAGATACTCCCAGTCGAAATAAGAGGGAAGCCCTCAGGGATTACCTCACGGAATCGTCGTGTGAGTGTCCTCGAATCATCTGGTTCACCTTCTGAACCCTTGAACACATCCCAGCATGATATGTGTAGTGCATCGATATCAGTCTCTACTAGACGTCGCGCGAGTTCAAGACTCTCGTCTAGATGAATTCCAAGATCGAGAATCTCTGGTGAAATACGAACCACAACTGTAAACGATGGTTTCGTTCGCTTCCTAACTGCTTCGATAATCTTCATCAGAAATCGAGAACGTCCGGTGAAATCACCACCCCATTCATCTTCTCTTCGATTGGTAACTTTACCTAAGAATTGGGCAATTAGATATCCATGTGCGCCATGAATCTCCACACCATCGATTCCTGCCTTCTCACATCTTTCAGCTGCTGCTGCGAATGCTTCAATCGCTTCTTCTACCTCGGAAGATGTCATTTCACGAGCTGCCTCATTACCCGTATTCTCATGATTGATGCTCGCTGAAATTGGTGTCTCACCAATTAGTTCCGCAGGCGCACGCATTCCTCCGTGAAATATCTGAACAAGACTCAATGCACCACGATCTCTGAGCCCTTCTGCCAATCGAGTCAATCCTAGAATTTGGTGATCCCCCCACACTCCCATCTCTCCTGGCCAACCTTG
>JASLJW010000117.1 GCA_030747885.1 Candidatus Thalassarchaeaceae archaeon | reverse complement strand
TGACTCAACCGCCAAGATTTCAATCAGTGGGGGGCGAGTCGATGAGTCTAGCGTTAGTAAGTGGTCAATCAGTCCTTTTGATGAGTATGCTCTTGAAGCAGCTTTAGCTATGAAAGAATCAGCCGGAGCAAATGTTACTGCCATTACTTGTGGACCAGCCCGTTCAGAAAAGGCGCTTAGAGATGCAGCCGCTGTTGGCGCTGATGCACTTGTCCATGTCGCAGTGGAGGATCTCACTGCTTTGGATTCAACAAAAATCCAGTCTCTACTCTCAGCCGCAATTCAGAAGGTCGGTGCATCAGTCATTTTCTGTGGCAAGCAAGCTGCAGATACTAATGCAGGAAGTACCGGCCCTGGAGTTGCAGAAATAATTGGGGCAGCATGCGTAACTGGAGTAACTGAGATTAGTTCAGATGGCGACGGTTTCTCTGCTATTCGTGCTTCTTCAGGTGGCGCTGAACGCGTATCGGTAGGTTCGCCTTGTGTTCTTGCATTCGACAAGACTGCTTCCGAATTACGACGCCCCAACGTCAAAGGGATCATGATGGCTAAGAAGAAGGCAATCGATGCATTTGATGCTGGCTCTTTGGGGGTTGAGGCAGGAGGTTCTACTGCCCAAGTCATTTCTCAAAGCCCTCCTGCTGAGAAAGCACCAGGGCAGATGTTTGATGGAGCAGGAAGTGTTTCAGATGTTGTCCAGAAGCTTAGAAATGAGGCAAAGGTACTCTAGGAGGTGTAAGAATGGAAATTACGATAATTGCTGAAACAAATGATAACGGAATTCATCCAGTAACTGCACAGATGGTTGCAGCTGCAACATCACTAGGTGCTAGCCCTACAATCCTATGTCCTGGAGGTGTTGGATCTGAAGAGGCGGCATCCATTGATGGCGTGGGAGCGGTAGTCGGCGTTGAAGGCGACTGCTTCTCTTCTTTTGATGGAGGTGCTTGGGCTTCTGCGTTAAACAGTGCAGTTTCAGGTGGGTCTGTTTTCACCGCTGCGAATCCAAATGGTCGAGAAGTCGCATCTAGGATCGCAGCCTCTAGAGGTGTACCTGTTATTCAGGATGTCACTGGTGTGTCTTCTGGATTAACGGTTACTCGTCCAATCTATTCTGGAAAAGCAATGGAAGAGGTCACTGTTTCAGGAGATTGTGTACTTAGTATTCGTCCGAATGCATTCGCTGCATCAGGTTCTGGAGGTTCAGCATCTGTATCAACAGTAAATCATTCATCAGATGTTGCAGTTACTGTTATTGAAGCGATTGCTAAGGCTAGTGAACGCCTAGATGTTTCTGAAGCCGACATCGTAATTTCAGGAGGTCGAGGCATGGGGAATATCGACAACTGGGCACAATTGGAAGCAGTAGCTGACCAGATTGGAGCCGCTGTCGGAGCCTCTAGGGCAGTAGTAGATGAGTGGGGACTTTCTCACAGTATTCAGGTTGGCCAGACAGGAAAGGTCGTTACTCCTACACTATACATCGCTGTGGGAATATCTGGTGCAATACAGCATCTCGCAGGAATGCGTTCATCGAAGTATATTGTCGCGATAAACAAGGACGCCGACGCTCCAATCTTTGGAGTCGCAGACTATGGGATTGTGGCCAACTGGGAGGATGCTCTACCAGCATTGAAGGATGCATTTTCTTCTCTTTGATTATCCCAGAAGTTCTTCTAGAGAATCATCTGTATCTCCATCACCTTCTATCTTGATCGATACGGAGTCTGATGCGGATACCCCATTATCACTGAGAATAGTTAGAGTAAACTGATGCAAACCTGGTAAAAGCCGAACTTTCAGGGCAGGCGTATCCCCGATTGGTGTGCCCGCGGAGTCTCTCCACTCCCAAGAAACAATTTCTCCATCGGAACATTGTGATGACCTTCCATCTAATGTGACCATTGCTGTACTATCGTCCCCTGCTTGAATAACTCGATCTTCGCCAGCATCTGCGATTGGAGGCATTGCACTAAATGAATCATCGTCGATGATTCCTTCTAGAAGATCCCCTTCATCCCCTTCTTGCGAATTTAATTCTGCTTCTGGATCAATTTCTTCTTCGAGTTCAGACAATAAATCAACTAGTTCAACTTCGCTTGCATGATTTGTTCTATAGATTTCCATTTCTTCATCAGTAAGGATATCTTCGATTTCTTCAAAGTCTTCATTTGAGGCAATATCAGTATTTTCTAATGCTTCGACTAAATCAGTCCCCATTGAGCCTCCTACTGAACCTCCAAACAAGTCTTGATCGTCCATTAGTAGTGCTTCATCATCATTGACTTCAAAACGTGTAGAATCAGGGTCATAGATGTCGATGCGATCAATTCGAGTGTAGTCGTTGCGATTATCTCCAGATATTGCAATCATTCTTCCACCAGAATCAGAAGAAACACGATCAATCAATCCTGGATGTTCGATTGCCCATGCCTCTTCCATTGGAGCTAGAAATCGTCGAAGATGGAACCATGAACCTACAATCACATCATCATCATGTGGCCTTACATCTCTTACTTCATATCCAGTCTTAGCCCAAAGGATTGGTTCTGATGAACCGATGCGATGTTCTTCTACATCTCCATTTTCCATTCCCACTAGTATTCCTTGCCCAGTGCCAAAAAGAACCGACGCATTGGAATCAATTTCCACAGTATGGAGGATTTCTCCCTCAACTCCAATGCAATCCAATGCAATCTGAGGAGTGTCTGAATCGGTTAATCCATTGCATTCAGATGCAAAGACTAGAACTCCATCAGGTCGAAATGTCATCGAGGTGATCCTATCTCCTTCGGATGAACGTGGTTCACGTGTCGCAATTACTTCACCTGAAGCAGAAATGATCTCTACTACTCCTGTATCGTCGGCCAATGCGAATGCCTCTCCATCTGGGCGAATAGCAGATAGAACGTATTGTCTCCCTTTTTGACGGAAAATTTCATTCCCATTTACATCGAACAGTATCGCATCCCTCATCCCATCAATTACTAAGAAACGAGTTCTTTCGATGGTTCCAGTCATATTTTCTATTCCTCCGGATGATTTTATTCTCCAAACAATATCACCCTCAGGGGAAATACAATGCGCATCTCTAGAAATTGTTCCAACCAAGACCGAATTATCGGGCAAGCATAGTAGATAATCCACTTCCTCTTCAAGATCTATTGAGGTGGGATGTTGGTCTTCATCCAAGGATAGGATATGGAGCTTACATGCATCATCTGCCCAAACCAATTGACTACCTTCTCTAGAAAGGTCACATGCCCTTACTCTGCTTTCGCACGGGACCCTCCGACGAGCCTCAATACGATGGGGCATGAATTTGGAATCAAGGTGCGGGATTTAGCGATGCCCATTCAATGGACCCTCTGAAGAATTATTCTTCATTATGAATCTCAATAGTTTCATCTGTTGAAGAGGTTCTCGATTTTGCTCCATCGTTCCTTGCAGATTCAACAGACGCGAGGTATTCAGGAGTGATTGTACCACAGACATATGTCCCCGTAAAGCATGATGTATCGAAATCTGTAATCATCCCTTTACCTGCCTCGGTGACTGCCTTTTCTAGATCCTCTAAACTTTGGTAGATGAGCCAATCCACGCCAATTGCCTGAGTAATCTCGTCGATTGTTCGATTATTTGCAATGTATTCTTTCTTAGCAGGCATATCGATTCCATACACATTCGGATGAACTACTGGTGGCGCAGCACTGGCAAAAAATACTTCTTTTGCACCCACATCTCTGGCCAATTGAACGATTTTTCGTGAGGTGTTCCCTCTTACGATACTATCGTCAACAAGAAGAACACGTTTTCCTTCAAATTCGTGCGGTATTGGATTCAGTTTCTTCCTGACACTATCTTTTCTAATCGCTTGACCTGGCATAATAAATGTCCTTCCAACATATCTATTCTTGACAAATCCTTCTCTGTATTCTACTCCCAATGTACGGGCAACTTCCATAGCGGAAATTCTCCCACTATCTGGGATAGGCATGACTACGTCTATACCATGGTTCGATCTTTCCTCAAGAATCCGTTTTGCAAGTCTTTCTCCCATTTTGATTCTTGCTTCGTATACAGAAATACCGTCAATTACTGAATCTGGTCTGGCGAAGTAAACATGTTCGAAAATACATGGATTCAATTTTGGTGATGGATGGCAAATTCGCCTCCTAACCAGTCCATTTTCGTCCACAAACACTGCTTCTCCTGGAAGCACATCTCCCAAAATTTCACATCCGAGGGTAGTCAATGCAACACTTTCTGAAGCGAATACATGCGTTGCTTCACCATTATCTTCTTTCTTTACTCCATGAATAAGCGGCCTAATTCCAAATGGGTCACGGAAAGCAAGAATTCCATATCCTGAAAGAACACTAACTGCAGCATATGACCCCTTTACTCGAGAATTCACCCTCTCTACCGCATCGAAAAGGTCCTCACAGTCAAGATAGAGTTCTCCGTCAATTTGAGTGGCGTGAGTTCGCCCCAATTCACTAGCAAGAATATTGAGTAGAATCTCTGAATCGCTGTTTGTATTTACATGTCTACGATCTAAGTGGATTACTTCGTGAAGGAGTTCTCCTGCATTTGTGAGGTTTCCATTATGTGCAAGAGCCATCCCATATGGTGAATTCGTGTAAAATGGCTGTGCTTCTGCTGATGAGGATGAACCAGCCGTCGGGTATCGAACATGTCCAATGCCCATTTTTCCCCCGAGTAGTTCCATATGGTGTTGGCGAAAGACATCATTTACCAGTCCATTGGATTTACGTTGGTGGAATCGTTCTTTATCACAAGTGACTATTCCTGCCGCATCTTGGCCTCGATGTTGTAGAACTAGAAGTCCATCATACAAATGTTGGCGTGCTTCACTCCCCTCTGGAGCAAGGATGCCGATGATGCCGCACATGGGTCCTCATAGCGTGACTCGAGTCGTCGCCTTATGGTTCTTGAGCAGAATCACTTGCTACCGATGAGGCGATTTCGCTTTGACCATTGATACTTGCGTCGGCGAGCAGTAACGCCATAACCGCAAGCTGCACAGGCGCGCTTCTGCTTGTGATATGAATGACGTCCACATCGACGGCAACGGAAGTGAACAATCTTCTGGCGCTTACCAAAGGATGGAGTGCCCTTACTCATTTGCTCACCTCAATGGCCTCGCGACCTAGCCCGTTCTTATGAGGCTTACCAAAGTAATAATTGCCGAATTTAATTCAATTTTATCGAATGTTTTGAAACCTAGTCCCTTGAGTTCGTGGTATGGGTACGGCGCGCACCGCTATTTTGCTTTCTCTTCTTTTTGTGTTTCTTCCGCTTTCACAAATATCTGCGGTAGAGTCTGAGTCTCCCGAAATTGCCTGTAATTCCAATGTTGTTAATGCTGGACAAGAGATTGAATGTTCGTTGGATTTAAGTGACATTCCAGGAGTTTCTTCAATTCGTTTTGAATATGCCTTTGAAGGAGATAATTCCCCAAGAGATGTATCTGTTCTCGCTTTGGGGCACCATCATTCTTGTTCGATTTTAGATAATGGGACTGCAATTTGTTGGGGGCATGATGGTTATGAGCAGTTAGGAGATGGCGGTGACTCGAATAGACATGTACGTCCGGCTGAACCCATATCTTCCTCAGATGGTGAGAAATATCATTCAATTTTCGCCAACAATCACCGAACATGTGCTTTAGCATTCTCTGGTTCTCTTTTCTGTTGGGGTCAGAATGATAATGGAGAGTCAGGAGATGGTACAACAAATGTTTACTCCTCACCAACAGTCTCAGTGGAATTTCCTGCAAACAGAACCGTAGTAAATGTAGGCATGGGGTTACACCATACATGTGCAATTTTAGACGATGGGTCATTGATGTGTTGGGGTTTCGATAATGAGGGTAGGCTTGGTAATGGTCCCGAGGAAACTTCCCCTCAATACACTCCTGTACTCATTAATATTCCAGATGATCGCAATGCTATTGCTGTAGGAGGGGGCAATTCGAATACTTGTGTACTTTTTGATGATGGAGGTATAATGTGTTGGGGTAGAGACCATGTTGGCCAAAATGGCGATGGTGGGAGTGCTTCAACCACACATTCTCCAGGAGCTAATGTAGCATTACCTGAAGGTCGTTCTGCAATTGACTTAGCAGTTGGAGCACATCATTCGTGTGCAGTTTTGGATGATTCTTCAGTAACTTGCTGGGGTTGGAATGAGCGAGGACAAATTGGGGATAACTCTACCACTAATGCGCATTCACCTGTTATGGCAAAATTACCCGATGGAGCAAAAGTAACTGATATAGATGCGGGTGACTACCACACTTGTGCAGTTCTTGAGAATGGTTCAGCATATTGTTGGGGATGGAATAAATGGAAGCAAGTTAGTGGATCTGCATGGGAAGTACATACTCCACAACATGTCAATGATACTAATTCTTTAGTTCATGTAGTTGCTTCTGAAATGCATACCTGTGCTCTCGCTGAAAATGGAACAATAAGTTGTTGGGGAGAGAATGGGAATGGTCAACTTGGAATTGGAAGTACTCATGATAAGAACCACCCTATCCAATTAGATTGGTCTACTGCCCCCTTTGCACCACTATCTGGTCCTGCTCCAATTGGAGAATGGTCCGAATCTTCACCAATGCGCGGCCAATTAATTTCTAATTCGGATGGCGTTTGGAATCTCAGTACCTTAGTCCCTGAATCTACAGCATTGGGTAACTATTCTCTAGAAATTTCCATGCTAAAGATAGGTGGAATCCGCTCATCCATCAATCTGAACAATGTAGTTGAGATTATTGGCGTAGATACCGACAGAGATGGAGTAGTAGATGATGACGATGCCTTCCCTTCAGATCCTGCTGAATCTCGCGACTCGGATTCTGATGGTGTTGGCGACAATTCTGATGCTTTCCCATCGGATGCTAATGAATCGGTAGACTCGGATTCTGATGGTGTTGGTGACAATTCTGATGCCTTCCCGAACAATTCAGGTGAAACAACTGATTCAGATGGGGATGGAGTTGGAGACAATACCGATGCATATCCATTCGATGAAACTAGGATTAATCCTTCATCACCATTGATGATGTATGCTCCAGCAGTCGCTTTAGTTGCATTATTGGGGATTATTTTGTTGATTAGAATGGCAATGCGCACCCCTGCAGAAGAAAAACCAGAGAAGAAGTCAAGATGGAGCCGAAAGAATCCAGACCGTAAATTTTGATGTTAGGATTGATCCATCGCTAGAAGTGAGTCTTCTTCGTCATCTCTTCCAGTAGCAATAGCTAGAATTGTGAATAAAACAATGCTTGCCCCCATAATCAATCCCGCCCATTGAACAGTTAAGATTGCCAGTGTCCCTCTTGGTAGCCCTCCACTGACGAGTTCTGTTAATCCCAAACCTCCGATTGATAGTAGCAATAGTGCAATAGTGAGAGTTCTTGGAGCTCTTCCTCGATACAGAATACTTGTGCTTGATGTTGCGAGAATCAACCATGTGAATGTCATGGCCATCAGAGATTTGATGAGAATTCCAGTGACTATTGTTTCAAATTCAGAAAGATCCCATCCCACCAAACATCCGATTATCGTGGCAACGCCGATGATTGCAATAAACGAAACACTGAGTGATTTTTTCCCACTCATTCTTCTCCACCTCCAATATTCGTTTTGAGATGTTTCTTGACTAATTCCATTTCATCCTCGGTTACTTGTGAGGCAGTTTCAGGTAGTTTTTCTCCTCTTTCGATAATGATTGCCACGTGGAAGGAAACCCAAAGACTGAATCCGATTCCAATAGATGTTCCAATTGCTGATTTTAGTGAATCCCCGATTGCATTAGAGAAAATAGCCGTATCGATTGTACTAATATCGGATGTGGTTAACATCCATAGCAATGAAATTGAACCGATCGAAAGGGAAAGGGTAGCAATAGCAGCACTCCATCGTTTTTCTCCGATTGATAGTACAACAATTGTTCCGATTGCGCCAACTAGGGATGTTCCAACAAGTAAGGAAGATATTGCTATTTCGTGCATGATAGGAGGTCCAATAGGGAGATTTTCGGGTTCTAGAGTTTGAATAATAATCAATGATATCGAAATTAGCATCAACATTACTCCTCCCCTCCTCCAATTTTTTGGAATAGGTCCTACAGGAGTGGGTCCTCCAAATATTGCTAGGCAAGCGCCGATAAGGTAGGTTATGCCTGGAATTGAAAGATGAAGAAGGGCTTCCCCTGCTTCTAATGGGCCATAATCGTCACTAACCCCAAGCATTGTTGCAGTTCCCGCAATTCCTCCGAGCACGATAATCGTAGTTGGGGTAGCAAACCGGTTGGTTTTGGTTTCCTTGCGGTGAAGATGCATTGTGATTGCACCAGGAATCCCTGCATAAAGGAGGAGCCAGAAGGCGATGGCCAACCAATTCATGACTGCCGATGTAACATGATGAACATGAACATTGATGCCACAGAACAGAATATTTGCAATTGAATCGAATCATTCGACCGCGACACGCTCAAATAGGGGCCGATGGTCGCCGAGATGCTACGGAGGTGACATGATGGTTAAGATGCCGCGCAAGGTCAAGCGATACAGCCCTGCTGCTGGACGTCACACCGAACACACTGTAGAGCGTGTGAAGAAGAAGCGCGCGTCTGAACTCAAGTGGGGTCAGAGGCGTTTCCGAAGAGTCACTGCAGGTTACCGAGGTTTCCCTCGACCTAAGCCAGAGGGTCGTGAGAAGCCTACCAAGAGAATCAATTTGGTC
>JASLJW010000116.1 GCA_030747885.1 Candidatus Thalassarchaeaceae archaeon | reverse complement strand
ATCTCTGCTGAAGCAGATGATGTGTTGCTTTCAACCCATGATTTACTCTCTTGGTTAACGAAAGAGGGGATTGAAAAAACATATCTTGTAGGTACTGAAGGTATGAGGTCAATGCTTGAAAATGTTGGAATTGAAACACGTAGTAGTCAGCCACAATACGTTGTGCTTGGATATGATACTGAAATTAGTTATGATAAGTTGAAAACTGCATCAATCCATCTACATAATGGCGTCCCATTGGTTGCATCTCATCCAGATATTGTTTGCCCGTCACCAGATGGGGGGTTGCCAGATGTTGGGGCATACCTATCATTATTTGAAGCGACGTGTGGAGTAAAACCAACTCACATTTGTGGTAAACCAAATGCTGGAATGATTTTGCATAAAATAGAGGAGTTGGGGTTGAAGCCCAGTGAATGTGCAATGATTGGGGACAGAACTTACACTGATCTTGAAATGGCTGAAAGGGCAGGGGTTGTCGGCGTCTTGGTTCTATCAGGGGAAGCAACAATTGATGATGTGGAAAAGGGGCCACAAAATCCTGATGTTGTAGTTGAATCTGTAGATGATTTATTGCGTGATTTGGCGTAAATTATTCTGGTTGAAAATCAAACTCTTCAGAGTTGATTACCAGTTGAGTTCAAGGCCTTCCTAACAAAATTGTGTACGTGGCATCAAATTGGGATGAATCGGATGAGTCTGATTGTGATCTAATGTCTCTACCAAAATGTAGTGAAGAGCCGCTTCTCCCTAGTGAGGGGGTTGTGATTGAACGAATGGTGGAAAATGGGATTCTCATAGATGTGCAAGTTCAACATGCAATGATGGCATCAAGTAGAGATTTGGCTCTTTGGCCTTTACCGAAGGGGTTGGGAATCCCTTGCTTAGCCTCTTCTGCATTGACTCTTCCTTGGTGGAAGTATGCTGATGAACGGGGGGCGCTATTGCCTAGTCATTACGAGACTGTTCAAATTATGCAATTGATGCAAATGGAAAAAAATGTCAAGGTACTATTGGTTGGCCCTAGAGGAAATTGGTGGACTGAATTAATCCTACGCCTGGGGGCATCTGAAATTCATATCATAGAAGCAGATGAAGAGAGAAGAGAATTTCTCCAAGAAAATTGGAAAGAAAGGGGGTTGGATATCGTAGCTCTCAATCTTGATTGTCACGTAGAATTCCATGGTGTTGAACGGGTAAAAATTTCTGAAATAGAGGCTGGTGGAGAGTCTTGGGACCGTATCCTCGTTACTGGAGCTTGTCAGGAGCTTCCGAGGCGGTTGTTACGCCGGCTAAGTCATCGAGGTGTGGGGGTGGTTTCTGTGGGCCCAGAGGGGGCGTCAATGATTCGAGCCGTTACTCCTGATGAAGAGGGTGGGTTGCATGTTGAATCAGTAACAATGTGGGCTGCTGATGAATTAGACCCTCGTACATTCAGAAGTATTTCTGGAACCCCGTCCAATGGTGGGCTTTCTGATTTACAATTAAGAGCAGAAATTGGAGAGGGTTGTCGAGAAAATTCGTGGATTGGTTTGGGAGATCATTCATTGAGAGATCGGGCTGGACCTGTAAGGTTGTTAGAAGCAATGGACCAGTTGTGGGTTTCAATGGGGATTGGAACTGATTCAAACGATCTTGATGTTGTAATGGCTGATCGGCTCTTTAGGATGGGAAATGTAATGCAAAATATTGGGATGTTTGATTATGCAGCTGAACATTTTGGTGCTTCTTTCAATTTACGGCCGTCTGCAGAATCTGCAACAATGATTGGTTGGACTTTTGGAATTCGTGGAGATGAAGAGGAAGCAATGGCATGGTGTAGGAGAGCGATTGAGTGTGATTCGCAACTAGGCGATCCTTGGAATGATATTGGGGCGTTATTATTGGCAAATAGAAAGGTAGAGGAGGCGATGTCTTGGTTTAGGGCTGCGATAAATACTGAAAGATCGTTGAGTCCAGGGCATCCGTGGTCAAATATGGCTCGGGCTCATTTGATGCAAAGAAATACTCGTGCTGCATTCTTTGCAGCCCAACAAGCGATTGTGCATATGCCTGATGATGTGGAATTGCTAATGTTATTGGAAGAGTTGGGATCTGATCTTTGTTGATTATTCCTCAGATGTGGATGGGTCATGAATCCAATTGTTATTATTGATTTGAAGGAAGGATGGAGCCCACCAGTTTAAGCTCCCCATCAAACGCATAGTTGATGGTACAACAATGGCTCTTACAATGGTCGCGTCTACTAAAACCGCTACAGTCAAAGCGAAGCCGATTGACTTGATTATCAATACATCAGCGAAAATGAATCCAGAGAAAACTGCAATCATGATGGCTGCTGCCCCAGTAATCAGCCTCCCAGACGCTTGTAGCCCCTCTGAGACAGCGCGGGTATTATCCTCCGTCTCCAACCAAGATTCATGAATTCGGGAAAGCATGAGCACCTCATAGTCCATAGATAGTCCAAAGGCGATGCCAAATACAAGTGGAGGTACCATTAGATCTAGTGGTTGAGGTGTGAAATTTAGAACGTCAGACAAGAGGCCTTCTTGGAAGACTACTACAATCAGACCAAACGAAGCGGAAATAGATAGGATGTTCATCAAAATAGCCTTGATGGGAACGAGGACTGACTTCACTTGGAACCATACTAGAACCATCGTCACGATGAGAACGAATAGCAAAACAGTGGGTATCCTCTCCTTGAGGTGTTCCTTCATGTCGACCTCGTACGAAGTCCAACTACCAACCAAGATCTCTTCATCACTCTCTCCAGTGAATTTTCGTATGTCTTTGATTAGTTGCTCCGCCTCGTCCGTTCCAGACCCATACTCAATGGCGATATTGATCATTGCCACCGAGTCTGAGACTGTGGTCGACCAAGCAACCTGAGCTTCGATTGGCCACTGTTCAATGGTTACATCGAAAAGTCCTGGCATACACAAAGGATGTTCTACACTAATCACGCCTTCCACACCTCTAACCTCCTCACATACTTCAGTAATATCAGCAGCCAATGACTTCGAAAAGGGGTCCTGTCCATCCTCAAATACCACTACTAAAGGCACCAAAGATGCGGTGAAAGCCGGGAATTCATCCTCTAATAGTTCGTAAGCGCGCCTAGATTCCAGTTCTGGGGGCAATGTCTCAAGACCACCAGCATTCAATTGCACATTCAAGAATGGGGCGCCCAACAATAGTAAAAATATCATAGCAGGAGCCAGCCATCTAACAGGATTCTCCATTACTCGAGTGGAGAAGCGTTCCCAAAAGTCCGACTTTCTATTCGCGCCAGGAATTGGCACGGGGAATCGATTAATCCCTTTCCCCACTAGAGACAAAAGTGCTGGAAGTAGGGTCATTGAGTAAAGAAGGGAACCTAGGACTGCTAGGAAAGCTCCCATCGCCATCGATGGCATGTGAGTGGCTGTGAAATAGAAGAGGCTGCAGAGTCCCACTGCGACTGTCGCACCTGAGAAGAGAATTGCTCGGCCAGCGGTGCTCATCATCGTGGCTATGGAGTCCTCAACACTCTGTCCTTTGTCGATCTCTTCCCGGAATCTACTAATCATGAAAAGGCTGTAATCTATCGATACTGCAATTCCAATTAGTGAAATCATTGAAATCGAGTATTGAGTCATGGAGAAATATTTCGAGACGAAGAAGGCCAAGCCAGTAGCAAGGGGGAACATACATCCAGCGACAGCGATGGGTAAAATCGATGCTGTTAATGTCCCAAAGACGAATAAGAGAATTATAATGGAAATTGGAATTCCGATTATTTCTGCTCTAATTTGGTCTGCTTCCAATAATTGATCGAAGTCTGAGTTAATGACTAAGTTTCCCGTCACCAAAATCTCGAAGTCTGCACTCTCTACAGCACTCTTGATATTCTCTACTTCCTCTTCGATCTCTTCCTCTGTACCATTAAATTCCACGAAAACAGCAACATGGTGGCCATCATTGGATACATGCCTAGCTAAGTGAGATGAGTCGTCAGGATTGTCGTATGCCATGCTAACCCCTAGAATACCAAGGGTGATTTCGTCCAGTCCCTCTAATGCCCCCCTTACTCCTTGTTCAAACTCAGTATCATTCCAAAACAATGTATTATGAGAAAAAATGTACGTTACGCTGTTCTGTGAAACAACAGGAAGTTCTTGGTTGACGAGTTCGAGGGCTTTTCCAGACTCTATTGATGAAGGTGGAGAATTTCCATCGTCGAAATCGTTACCTTGGGCTATCAATAACACTGAACATACAACCGATGCGATTGCAATAGCGAAGACCCACGACCTTCTGCGATGAATTTGCCGACCTGCTTGAGACAGTAGGCCCTCCATGGTTCGGCGCAGGAAATCTCCTATTTCAATGGGTATCTAATTGTGATTAATTGAGTTCTTCATAATCTCACTTGGTTGGAGATTTATGGAATTTATTTTGTTGCAACGACTATTACTGTAGCGCCATACCTTTGAGGTACACGAAGACGTTTTTTAGATCCGAATGTTGCAAGAATTCTATTACACGCCCGTGAAAAAATGTCCATTCGTTGAGATACGTCTGCCATTTGTATGGATTCTACTTGATAGCCAGACGCGCTTAAGACGCGGGTGATGGTATAAGGAGAAAACCAAAAACGATGATCTGAATTAATAATTTCAGTTCCTTTCGACCATTGTTTCAAAACATTATGATTGAAGGCATTTGGAACTGTAACTATTAATCGATTAAACAAGGAGCCGTGTTCTATTCTTAATTGAGATAAAAATTGGACTGGATCATCGAGATGTTCTACAATTTCACCCATTATTGCATATTCAAAGGGGGCTTCATCACTAAATGGAATTGATTCGGAAGGTGTTGTAACTAAATTGACATTATAAATGTCTGAAATCCCATGTTTTTGGGCCAAATGATCCAATGATGGTTGGTCAATATCCACGCCAATTACTTTCTCACATACTTCGAGAAGGGCTGTATGTAAATGACGGCCGGAAAGTATCTTCTCATCGATAACTGGAAGGTGGTCTGTACAACCAATATGCAACACTTTCTTTTCTGAAACAATATTGCAAATAGTATCTTGACGGGAATTATTTGGTTCAGAAGGGAGGAATGAAAGATCTACTGAAAGAGCTGCGCTGAATTCATCACCCTCGATGTATTGAAGATGGTGTGGATCAGAGTAGAAGGGGTTTCCCATGGTTTTGAGACTGGTGGTTTAGATTTCAACCCCTTGGCGATCTTCAATTGTTTTTCAAAAGGGATTTGACATATTGTTGTGCGTTTTTTTGGATATCAAACATCTCTCTTTGGCGATTTAGTGCTGAAGTTCTCATTTGCTCATTATCAATATTCCATTCTTCCAAAATTGTGGCAATTTCTTCTGGTGTTGGATTTGAGGGAAGAAGATGACCACAAGTGAAGTCTACAATCTCGGGATTTCCACCCACCTCTGTAACTAATGCAGGAATACCGTAAGAGAAGCATTCTTGAATTGCTGCAGGAACTCCCTCGGATGTAGATACGTTAAGCAAAATATCCCATGGTTGAGATTGTAATGCAGAGTGAATGGTGCCATGTGATTCTACAAAACCAGGCAACGACACTTCAATATTGGAGGGGAGTGATGTTGTTTTCTCCTCTAATTCCCTCATCCCAGGACCTGTGCCAAAATGAGTCCAATGTATTTCTCTAGAAACAAAAGAAAGAGATTCGGCAATCAAATTAACTCGTTTTACATCAACGACTCTAGACATGGAAATTAGTCGAAGTTTACCGTCATTTGAACGGTGATGGTTTTGTTTTTGATTCATGACCCCCATGCGACCTACCACAATACGTTCAGATGCTTTTGGATGAATTGATTGGAGGGTATTTACTCCATCTTGAGATACAACGTGAACCTCGTCAACATAATCCATTAGAAATGGTTGAAATGGGATTGTTTTAGACCCTATTTTCGGGATAATATCGCCTCTATGGGCTCTAGAAAGAAATCGAAGATGTGGATATTTCTTTTTCAAAATCGCACCAATAAAGGCAGGACGGTTTAACCAAAATGAAGAGATTGCCTCATATTCGTGTAGATCTATTGAGCGTTCAATTTCTTGAGATACGTGCATTGCATATGCAGATTCACCCAATGTTGTTTGAAATGGTGTAGAAAATTTCCGTTTCTCTCGCCAACACGATCGAATGAATGATTTTGATAACAAGAGTTTGGAAATACGAGACATGGATTGCCATTTCTCTCGTGCATTCTCCCAAACATCTGATAGTATTGATACATTTGTTGGAACTGATCTGATTCCTTTTTCAACAAGGGATTCAAGGTTTGTTGGAACAATTGTTACATGATCAACAAGAGAAGAAAGGGTTTCCAATTCTGGAGTAATGAAAGTTTCTTGAAGACCGATGGGATAGAAATCGGTCAAAACAAGGACTTTGGTCGCCCCTGTACGACTGGTTGAAGGGGGCATGAAAGGACTTCTTCTGTTCATAGTTTTAGTTTCTCGCAAACGAAGAAACATATCTGGAAGATAGGTTGCCAAAAAGTTCGGATTATTCTTCGGTGGGACTTGGAACTGTCAATATTGGGGTAGATGAACGATCTACGAGGGGCAATGTAACTTCAGACAAAGATGGGAGTACATGAACTGTGCAAGCAGATCCGCAGGCTGGAGCTAGGTAATCTTCACCTGTATCTGACAAAACAAAACGAAGTCCGTGTCCAGAAGGGATCAAGGCATCTATTCCTTGAAATTCCATCATCATCACTACTTCTTGGCCAGGAATAACTGTCTGTGGATCTGAGCCTCCTGCGTGGTAACGGATATCCATAGTTGCATGTCCAACCCTCATACCAGATTCACCATCTTGCATTTCAATGAAAACCTGGCCTCCATCAAAGGATGGAATTGCTGTAAGATGGGCAGTAATTAATCCAGAAATATGTAATTCTCGATCGAGGTTGATATCAAGGCAATCTATGGTAACCGTTTGCCCTCCACCCACGACAGGGGCACCGCCACCAACAAAAGAGCCGTCATATTCACAATCACCAAGATCGAGTGTTAATAATTCAGTATCTTGGGGGGGCCAAACGTCTTCAATTCTCCATTGACCGTCATTTCGTTGTATTTGGGCAGTCATGGTTGGTTTTGTTCCTCTTTCTTGAAGATAATATTCGAACCATTCAAAGAGGTCTTGGGCCCAATCCCATCTAGTCATATTTTCGAATGCTTCCCCCCCATAACCACTGTCAATATCGTCATGTTTCTGCCACTGATCTGGATAATCGTGACCCCATTGGCCTAGAATCCCACGAACTTCGTAACCTGATTCGAGATAATCTGTATACCAATTGGTTCCTGGTGGGCCGCTGAAAACTTGGTGTGGATCTACGTTCCAATCTTGCATCCCTTGAACCCAATATATGCTCCCATTCCAATTGTTGAATGCTTTGTCAATGTGGCTTCGTTCATCATAATAATTTTCCATATATGGGTCCATCTCTCCACCAATATATGTTACAGGGCCTGCGAATAATCCCTCAGCAATATCTGGGCAAACATTGTCTAAATCATCTTCATTATAATCTACAGTACTAGAAAAATAATTCATATGCATGACTTGGGATCGTGCTTCTGCACTACCATTTTTGTATAACAATGGGTGGAGTGCGGTTGTGCCAGAAATAGGAACGATGGTTTTGAGATATTCGCTCCCCATAGCAGCTGCTTCCCATTGGGTTGCGCCCTCGTATGATTTCCCATAAAGGCCAACATTTCCATTACTCCAATCTTGAGTTCCCAACCATTCAACAGCAGCATGAATTCCTAGTCCTTCGCCGGCCCCACGATAATCAAAACAACCACTACTCTCCTCTGTACCAAAAACTGCTACTTGAGCAAATGCATAACCATGGGGTATAAAATTCTCGAAAATGAATTCCCCTCTTCCCGCACTAACTACATTGGTTGGTGTTGATTCAGAACCCTGTAAACCATACGAAAAATATGGTGAAATAACTGCGATTACTGGGACCTGTTCTCCAATTTCGGTGTTGCTTGGTAACCAATATGACAAATGAACTTCTGCAGATGATGGGCCTGTTTCCCAGACTTCTGAGGTGTCTACTGGAATTAGGGCTTCTTGAACAGGCAATGCAGTGTGTGGGCCGGTTTCCAAAACCAAACTATAGCTTCCAGTACTATTCCAATCCAATAAATGACGATCCCAAATTGATGGGTAAGATACGGACATATTTTCATCGGTAGAGTCTTCTTTACCAAAACATCCTGAAAAACTAGCGCCAATAAGTAAGAGGGTCAAAATCAAAGGATGGGCCCTCATATTCACTCCGAAGATGGTGGGTAAGAAAATACTGACGATTCAAAGAATGGTGTGATATGATATGTATTGTTCAAATAATAATTAGTGATTTTTATTTTATTAATCATCCCAATTTTCCATTTGGTTAAGTGTATCTACTACACCAACCACATCACCATCATCCCACCAATCAACTGCAATAAATGTGGGCCTCTTGCCTACTTCTTCCCAACATTCTACAGTTCTTTCTAGAAGTTTATCGTATGAATTGATATCTTCTGAACGTGTTGGATCAGACAAGCCTATTGCATTGCTTAACCAATTATTAAGATGCCAAGCTGGTTGATTTTTGTCACCTCTACCTAAGTCACAATCCATATCTTCTTCATTTTGTTCACCATAATTTGTATCCCAACTATGACTCCAAGCATGATGTAGCCATGGGTAATTTATTTCATCACCTGGGGCACCTCCTTCATGGGCTTCCCAAAACACTACTAGTGTTTTTTCAGAAAGTATCATTTCACCTAAATTTGGCCACGTTTCGCCTATTTCATGTATGTATGTTCGTTCTAAAAGTCCAGTTTCATTGAACAAATATTCAAGGTGGTTTGCTGGAACATAATTCTCCAACAATAATGTAACTATTTGCGTCTCGTCATCATCCATAAAGTCACTTAATTTATTGAGCCAAGCAAAAGCATCGACTTCGCTATATGTACATGGATGAATTGCACCGTTTGCATCACCATGGCAAAATACAATATCTGTTGGTTCAGGATCTGGATTTTTTGAACCCATAACATCATTATGATAGGTGTCTAGCATAAATGCCCGTATTCCTCCATTCCATTGAGCTGTTAATCCAGTAGCGTGGTTCGATGCTGGATAGTAAACTTGATCTTCTCTGGTGGCAAATGAATTGTGTGTTTCTGCAAATGTAAAATTATCATAACTCCTATAGCAATATTCATTCGATCCCATGCAAGAAAATGGATATGTTTCAATTTCATTGATTGTTTCATTTTCATTGGCAGTTTCGTTTTCATTGGCAGTTTCGTTTTCATTGGTAGTTTCGTTTTCATTGGCAGTTTCATTTTCAGAAATAGTTGTGTTTTCCAATGTTTCATCTGAATTTTCAAAATTTGTATTATTTGTATTATTTGTATTTTCCAATATTCCAAAACATCCTGATAATGTAGAACAGAAAAACAAGAGGGCCAAGACCAAAGGGGCTGGGCGCATGATTTCCGGACTGACGCATATGGGAAAATTGTGACGATTGCGAAAACGATGATTTTTAGAAATTAGAGAATAGAGATAATCCGACAGAGTCTTGAAGTCAAAGACTACGCCAATAATGAGAGAAATGGTTGTTGTTGCTGTAGTGGGGACGGGTTATTGGGGTCGGAACCATGTTCGTACGTTCTGCGCATTGCGGGATGAAGGATTGGTAAAACGAGTTATTGTTTGTGATGCGAACCAACAACGGGCTATGGAAATTGGTAACGAATTTGATTGTGAATTTGCAATTGATGCTACTTCGCTCCCTGATATGGGAGTTACAATGGTAACAATCGCCACTCCAACCCCTAGCCATGCAAGCCTTGCAAATTCACTAATGAAAATGGGTTTAGATGTCCTTGTAGAAAAACCTCTAGCTATGAATACAAAACAAGCGAAAGAAGTAATCGAGGTGGCTAATGAAACTGGACGTTTGCTATTGGTTGGGCATGTCTTCAGACATCATTCTGGAGTAAGGAAGGCTGCAGAGTTGGTCAATAAAGGAGAGATTGGAATTGTACGACACATCATTAGTGAGCGTCTTGCAACAAGAGAGCCGCGACCAGATAATGGGGTTATTGCTGCATTAGGAATTCACGATTTCGATATCTGTTGTGACATTCTTGGTGTCGAGCCTGAAACAATTGTGGGTGTAGCTACTGAATCCAAAATTTCTGGAATTGAAGATCATGCATCGTTGCAAATGATTTTTGAAAATGATATTGTTGCTTTTGTAGAGCTTTCTTGGAGAAGTAGAATTCGGGGTAAAGTAAGAGCGTTGCAAATTGTTGGGACTGATGGTAGCATATCATTAGATTATCTTGAACACAAGGGATTGTGGTTACATCGTCATCCAAATGACGCCCATGGAGAGGAATTTGGTGGATTTGGGGCCGCTCCTCGAGAATGGATTGAAATTCCTGATGGAGAACAGGCCCTTACTGCGGAATTGAGAGATTTTGTTCTACGTTCAATTGGTCAACGTACCGGGCCAACTTTGAATGGTGGAGATGTAGGGTTGGATGGAATGAAAAGAGTAGAGATGGCTTTACGTGCAACTGGTTTTGAAAACCAATTACAAGAATAATCTTCACATCTTTTTTGCTGGATTGCCAGCATAAGTTCCTGTTTCTGTAATATCTTTAGTTACAACAGACCCTGCTCCAATCACAACATCATCACAGATATTTACAGGCATAATTGTGGCATTGGTTCCAATGCTAACTCGATTTCCAATTCTTGTTGATTTCCATTTGGATTGATCTCCACGTGCTGGCCCCCCTGAACTGAATGTATCATTGATGAACATCGCGCCATGGCTGATGAAACAGTCTTCTCCAATAGTTACTAATTCACAAATGAATGCATGTGATTGGATTCGAGTACGGGCTCCAATCGAAACATTGCGTTGAATTTCCACAAATGGACCAATGAATACTGAATCTGAAATTGTGCACCCATAGAGATTAACGGGCTCAACAATAGTAACATCTTCTCCAAAATCAACATCAACGATTCCACTGGATAGTCGACGTGGTTCACCCATAGGTGTGGGTAAAGGTCGCACTATTAGCGATTAGTGGTGATGGTGGTGGAAAAATATGAAAATAAGTATAATGTTGCATCAATTCTACACTAACCATTCTAAATAGAGCAGGGGGGGCGTGAGTAATTGTTGGGTTTTCAGTGGTTCGATTTTCAGATTTAGGAATCGGAC
>JASLJW010000115.1 GCA_030747885.1 Candidatus Thalassarchaeaceae archaeon | reverse complement strand
TCGGCAAGAGGAGTCGGTTCAGACTCTTCAGAAAGTGGATCAACAAAGGCCCCCATAGACATGAGAACGATGAGTAGTGTTAGCGCAGTCGAGCATACCATACGGTAAAGCATGGAAATCCGAGTCCTTGGGCGCGTATAAGAGTTGGTTGAAAAAGTGCAGAGGAAATGACGGACTTTTGTTTCGGGGGTTTGAAATGTGGGGCTACTCAGCCGAACATATGAGTGATGGCGAACTAATCGTCCTCAGAGAAACTGGAGGGAGAGTCTACGCCTTCTCAAGATCTGGAGGGGAACGACGAATTCGTGGAGTTGGAAGAATCGATCCAGACATTGTAATTGGAGATTTACAAATTGGAGATTCAATCTCAATTGGGACAAAGAAATTTGTACGAATGTCTCCAGGTTTACCAGAACTCAGAACAGCAATGGTTAGACGTGCTCAAGTGATTACACCAAAAGATGCTGGATTCATGATTTCTTGGATGGGGATTGGGCAGAATGACAGGGTTCTCGAAGCCGGTTTCGGGTCGGGAGGGCTTGCCATGCATATCGCTAGAAGTCTAGGCCCAGGGGGGACTTTGATTTCAGTTGAACGTCGAGAAGAACATGCCTCTGTTGGCACTGAAAATATGCTTAGGTGTGCTGATGCTTTTCCTGGAATGCCCACTTGGACCTTGTTAGAAAGAGACGTAATAGGATGCTCAGATGAAGTTACATCATTAATCGGTGAATTGGATGCGATTATCCTAGATATGCCGGAACCATGGACTGCTATTCCAGAGATGGCAGGAATTCTTCGTCTCGGCGGAAGGATTGCTTGTTACTGCCCGTCTCCTGAACAGTTAGCAAAATCTTGGGCATCAGTAGAAGAGTCTGGATTAACTGTTGAATGGGCAGGGGAATTAATGGAAAGAAGATGGACTTTGACCAAGAGAGGTGGTGCACGTCCTGGAAATACACCTATTGGGCATACTGCTTTACTCCTAATTGCAGTAAAGGCACCAACTGATGAAGAAGAGTGATTATTCAACCACTCTTACTACCTCTGAGCATGATGGACAACGGAATCGGAATGGAGGGGTCTTCTCCTGTGGTAACTTAGAACGCGTTGTGCAATATGGACAAATCGCTGACCCATCTACACTCGGACGAACCTCATCCTCTGCTAGAGGGATTTCCTCTTCAACGGGCTCTGTAATTTCTGGCTCCTCGTGAGCCGTAGAAGATGCTTCGATTGCTGCAATAGATTCTCTTGATCTCCTCATTGTCCAACGAAGGGCCATTACAGATAATATTGCAAAGATATAGCCTCCAAGCAACAAAGAAAGACTTGTTGAATTGTTGATACTATGTCCAGTAGGTAAAGAAATACCTGCTGGAGCCACAGGGTCATCTTGAACATAGATGCCTATTGGAGACAAGGATATTGTTCCTGAACCATCGTCTTCTGAAGCTGTAATTGTCAAATTGTAGAGGCCAGCTTCAAGATCATTACTAGTAAGTGTAAGAGACATAGTAACCGCATCACCAGGAGCTAGGTCATACGCAGGAACCATAGAGCCTGTAGGCTGAACATCCCACATCTTGACTAAGCCTGAATTTAGACCTCTACCTGAAAGAATTAGAATACCCTTCTTTTGGGAATTTCCTGTATTCTCAACTCGAATAACCATCGTTAAACTGCCCTCTTTGTCTATGACTACGCCTCCATCGTCAACTAATTCTATGTCCAAAAGAAGGGCGCCGTTAGAACCAATGGATTCGATCAGTGTAATGTTAGATGTCGAAGTAGCCGCAGCAGAGGGGAAGTCAACAGGCCTAGCTACCAATGTTACTTGATGTGAACCTGCAAGGTTCGTAGAAGATGCCCCGCACGAAATTAATACCTCAATCGAAGAACCCGCTGGGACTGTGATACTCGAGGTACCTAGAGCGCAGTCCAATGTAGTTAATACCTCTAAGGCATAATCTCCTGAGAGGTCTGTTGGATTGAAAACATAACCTGACAAGGTAAGTGTCTCGTCATGTTGTAAACTAACTACTGAGGGAGAAAGAGTGACTTGTGCAGCAAGTGAACCCTGAACAATTTGAATCGAAGCAGTAGAATTGAATGCAGGACCATTAGTTGAGAAAGCACGGAGAATCAAGGTTCCATCTCCATCTCCCTTAACTTGCACTTCTACAGGTTGAGTAGAACCTGGTGCTAGTGAAAATGCACTCTCAGAGAGTATTACTTGAACATCGCTTGGAGCCTCACTCACCACTATTTCGAAAACTCCTGCTGAATTTCCAGTATTTGCAATCGTGAAATCGACCGTGCTCCATACCAAACCAAGAATCGGTAATTGACTTGAACCAGTACTTAGTGACGGAATCCCTCGGGGTGTAATCGAAAGAGAGACTACTAGAGAATCCAATGAAGAGCCATCAAGAGGAGACACTAATTCAAAGGTCACTGGGCTATTTTCTGCAATAGCTGATTGATCCGATTCAATAGATACTGAGACTGTCGTGGTTTCTCCTGCTACGAGTGAAATTGAACCATTCAATGTAGTGAAACTAATGCCTGCTGGAATCGCAGACCAAACTAGTGACGCATCCACTGAAGAAGTCCCATCATTCTCAATATCAAAGGAAAAAGAAGTAGATGAGCCGGGTTCCATTGTAATTCCAGTAGTTTGGGGAGGAACTACCCTTAGTGAAGTCCAAGGCAATATATCCAACTCAATCTGGCCAACATTAGTGTCAACACCGTCAATGGAAATTAATGTGCCAATGGCATCTACCAAGAAGGTGATATTTACTATATTATTTCCTACAACTTCGATATCCGAATCAGCGGAGATAGTAATTGTCATGATTTCAGAAGTGCCCCTTGAAACAGTAGTTTCTTGAATAGAAATCGAAAGCCCATCTATAATTGAAGATGATGCAGAGAGGACTAAATCCTCAGTACCATTATTGGTTAAAATGACATCAACGATTGTAGAAGTCCCTGGTTCGATAGAGATGATTTGAGAAGGCAATTGAACGTCAATTGATAGATGCGAACCTATTGCAAAAGAATGAGATAACAAAGTAGTAGAATCACTTTCTGCCTCATGGATACTTAGTGATAGATTGCATTGGTCACCATCATGAGCAGAAGACAATATATCAAGCCCGAATAACCAAGCTGCAGCAGCAGTTGTATCTACTGAATCCACACTATCTACAAGGCATGCTCCCGTACTCGAAATACTACCTGGGACTAGAGAGGGGGAGACTCCGTCCGTACCAATATCTGTCAATGTGAGTGTGACATTTCCGGAACTTCCGGGTGTCCAAATATCATCTGAAGAGAAATTTGAGTCAAATAAATGTGTACCGTTAACATCAACCACCATAACAGTACTAACGCTGAAATTTCCTAGAGTAGTAGCGGCATGAAGTCTGAAACCATATGGCCCTGGGGCAGCATTGGCTGGAATCTCAATTCTAATATCAACAAATGTAGATGCTCCGGAAGATAAGTTTCGGACAACAGGATTATCCCATGTTACAGTCCAACTAGAAGCATCAAGACCTTGAGTTGGTGGTGTTGAACGAGGCATAGAGGCCCCTCCTCCAGAAGTAGAATTTTCCCAAGGGTATGAAAGATGGCTGGTCTCATTGAACACAGTAGCAGCAGCAGCTTGTTGCAATTCCAATTTTAGAGAACTTGATAGAGCCACGCTATCATTAGAACCAACAGGAGAAGTACCTGTTAGTGTAGCATAAATTACGCATGCTGCCAGATAACTACCGGACAAAGATGGATGGCTACCATCAGCAGAATACAATCCATAGAATGTGGTTCCTGAAGTGAGGGGGTTAGAACCTGAAGACAGCAGATCATCATGTATGTGTTTGAACGCAAGACCGACGGGAGCAATCCAAACATCACGGCCTTGAACTGTCATGTTGTCTCTAAAATCGATGTAACCCTCCTCGAGTCTGTCTTGCATCATTGTGAAGTTAGAATAAATTGTAGGATTCGCAGGGTCGCCATTTCTTCGCCCCCACGTCATCATAAGAACCGATTCTGAAGATTCTGCCTCAATTGAATTAGCCAATAAAATTGCAGCGTCCTTATCATCAATCCATGAAGTAGTAGAACGATAGAATCCAGGGATTTGGCTCTGATCTTGAAGAACAACATAATCCCAATCCGTGTTTGGATCTCTTAGAGTAGTATTCCACGAATGAGCAGAATTATTCACGTTATTCCAATGGTCATCGAAATTCAATCCTCCACCTGTCAAGGCTTCAGCATCTGTTACGCCCAAGTCCTCTAGGATAGTATGAAGAGAATTCTGAGAGGTGTAACTATTCCCATACATCAGTAACTTATCGATTGTAGTGCCATTATTCCCACCAGTGTTGTTCCCACCAGTGTTGTTCCCACCAGTGTTGTTTCCACCAGTGTTGTTTCCACCAGTGTTGTTCCCACCAGTGTTGTTCCCAGTGGAGTGATTGCTCCAAAAGCCTGCAATATCTGGTTCAGCACCAACACTGAGTAGAATTGTATCTTGAACCGAACCAAAATTGGAAATCTCTACTGGAAGTACTAGGGTAGTGTTAGATTCAGACTGTATTAGCCCATTATCTCCAATTCCTGTAGCATCAATATCAGGTAGATACATTGCACCTACTGAAAGATGGATTTCGATGCTAGATGAAGCACCACTACGATTAACGAAAATCCATTGAGCCCCTGATGAACTTGAAGATGGATTTCCTGATAATGATATGACGATTTCCAAAGAATCACTAGCATAAGGATAGACCTGATTAATCGAAGTTTGAGTGAGGTTTACTACCCATTCAGAACCAGCAGATGAACTGCCCAACGACACTGTAAAATCATGAATTGAGGTATCATTATTCTCAATAGTCAAAGTCACATTTGTAGACTGTCCTGGAGTCAATACTACTAGATCACGATCAAGGTCCAGAAGAACTGTCGAATCAGCTGATACAATGCCGACCAGTGGCCCACATGAGACCATCAATAGGAGGACACAGGTCAACACTGAACCGCGACGCATCACCTAATGGACTGATATCTTCGCTATGAAGGGCTCGCGAACTGGATAAAATGTAGGCGCGATTCATAGAACTGCTTGGAAAGCGGTGATAATGCCTTCATCCAAACGTTCCCAAGTGAACTGTGAAGGGTCACTTGGAACTCTCCCAAAGTGGCCACCAGATGCGGTAACTGCGTAAATTGGAGCCTTTAAGCCTAGATTATTGATGATGTGTCCGGGCCTGAAATCAAAGTGCTGATTTACCAAAGAGGCGATCTCCTCATCAGGCACCAAACCTGTGCCAAATGTGTCTACCCTAACACTCACAGGATTTGCTACCCCAATTGCATATGCTAACTGAATTTCGCATTCACGGGAAAGACCTGAGGCAACGACATGTTTTGCCGCCCACCTAGAAGCATAGGCAGCTGAACGATCAACTTTGGATGGATCCTTGCCGGAAAATGCTCCTCCTCCATGACGTCCTCGGCCGCCATATGTATCCACGATAATTTTCCGACCTGTGAGTCCAGCATCGGCATATGGGCCGCCAGGGTCTGCAAAACGACCTGTGCCATTTACTACAATTACTGTTTCTTCATTAATCAATGAACTAGGGACAACAGGAGAAATTACATGTTCAATGATTTTTGATCTGACCCAAGCCTGTTCTTCCTCTTCGGACCCAATTTCAGCAATCATATCCTTATGTTGGGCCGCGATTACAATATTTGTAGCACATACAACGTTCCCATCATCATCATGGAGAAGAGTAACCTGAGATTTTGCGTCTGGCCTTGCCCAATCAAGAGTTCCGTCTTCTCGACGTTTTCTATACTCCCTAGTAAGGGCCTGTGCCAAAGCAATTGCAAGAGGCATCCACCTCCCCTTATGTCCATCAAATAACTCGGTTTCATCGCAAGCATATCCAAACATCAGACCCTGGTCGCCAGCTCCCTGTGCATCGATATCTTGGACAACTCCACGATTGATATGAGTCGATTGGCGAGTGATTAATTCAACTACTTCGCAACTATCTTCTGAACGGGCGTCCATGCCAATTGCATGATCAGTATATCCAATTCCGGCAGCAGCATCTCTAGCTACCTGAACGAAATCAGGATTTTCTATTCCTTCTGCAAGTGTAACTTCGCCACCTAGAACTATGAATGCCTTGTCTTCACGGCCTTTCACTAATGTCTCAACAGCAACCTTAGCATTAGGATCTAGTGCTAGACATGCATCTAGAATAGAGTCTGAAATTGCATCACATAACTTGTCTGGATGTCCAGAAGCCACGGACTCAGATGTAAATAGCCACCCCCCCTCACTCATGGAGCACGCGACATAGCAATAGCATTTCAATCGTATGATTGAGAAAAAGACTGGATTTTGTAATTATCGATATGCGTGAAAAGACATCCTGCCCTGATGGACAGTCTGTCGGAAAGAACCACGGCCCTCAAACAAACCTTTGATAGAAGACAATATCCTAACAGGAAGAGAATAACGAATGAATCGGTTCTTAGGGAACACAACTTCGACCCTAGAAAATCCAAGGTCATGTAACATACCCTTCATCGCTGCAACATTGGGTGCCCAGTAATTTGTAGAATCTTTGTTGTATGAATCACTAGGGAAGTAGACCATAGATGGTTTCCAACGATGTAGGTCGTCCATCAATGTCTCAATAATCAGAAGTTCCTTACATACACTAGCAGCCACTCGAAGTCCTGCCATTGGATCTTGTAGGTGATACAAGACTCCCAAGAACATAACTACATCAAATTCGCCTACAGTTTCAGGAGAGATATCCATTGCATCAATTTCGAGATCTTCTACTTTGGAATCGAGAACTTCATGTGCAAATTTGAATCCCTCATTGGTGCCCCAACCTGGGCCACTCCAACAGTAATGGTCTGTCGCTAGAATTCGTTCTGCACCATTTCTCTCCGCCTGAAAAGAGAAGAAACCGTCCCATGCTCCGATATCAAGTACTGATTTTCCTGAGAGATCTTCTGGCAAACAAACCTGCTTTAGTTTGGACATCGAATCATCACGACCAGGAGTTACAATCCCTCCCTTGAGGGGAATAGAATGGAACCAATCGATTTCCTTCATCCGTTTGATGAGGTCTTCCTGTCCACCCATGAGCGTTGGCGAGTTGCAACTACATTTACCATTTTCCTAATATTTTCACCAATTGGTTGACCGAGCGGTTGAAGTTCCGTAAGCGCCCGCTTTGGTTCATGGTCGGACGAGACTCCACCGATTGGTTGCCCACCGCATTCAGAACCCATACACTTGGTGACATCATTAATTCCGGTGCAGATTTGATTGGACAAGAAGTCACTGTTGCAGGTCATGCAGAGATTTCTAGAGGACGCGGAGGAGTGTGTTTTCTAACTCTAAGAGATGGTACAGGGCATCTTCAGGCATTCTTGAAAAAGGATGCCATGGATGAAGATATTTTCCTTTCAATTCAATCGATTTCAAGAGAATCCACGGTTCAAATCACAGGAGATGTTGCTCAGAAAAGACCACCTAAGGTCCCAGAGGGGGAACCTCTACCCCCTCCTGAATACGAAATATTTGCTAAGGCTGCTAGAATCTTATCTGAAGCTCAAACTCCACTACCAGTTGGAATTACCGACAAGGTGCATGTAGAACTAGATACTCGTTTAGATAATCGTCATCTTGACTTGCGTAGAAGTCATATCAATGCCATGTTCCAACTTAGAAGCAAGGTCCTTTGCTACGGAAGAGAACATCTCCTCAAAGAAGGGTTTCAAGAAATTAATACTCCAAAAATCATAGCAAGCGCTTCCGAAGGAGGAACCAACTTGTTTGCGATGACTTACTTTGAGACTCCCGCGTTCCTGTCGCAAAGCCCTCAACTCTACAAGCAACTTGCAATACTTGGTGGATTGGAACGTGTTTTCGAAATAGGGCCAGCATTCAGGGCAGAAGAACACGACACTTATCGACATCTGAATGAATTCATATCTTTCGATATTGAAATGGCATGGGCTGATGATGATGATGTAATGGGAGTACAGGAAAGGATGATCCATCATATCTGGAGCCAAGTTGCATCCAAAGATCAGAATCTAATCGACATCATCAATGAATACAGAGAATCTCAAGAACTAGAGCCAATCACTGTCGAGATTCCAGCTCTACCTTTTCCTCGAGTAAGTTACGATGAGGCAATAGAAATCATCCAAGCAAAAGGTGGCGACATAAAATGGGGTGACGACATAAGTGCATCCGACGCAGATTTAATTGCTCAAGAACACCCTGGTTTCCACTTCATCCCAAGATGGCCAATGGAAATGAAACCTTTCTACATCTATCATAACAAAGATGAGAAAGGAACGACAGGAGAACAGTTGAGTCGAGGATTTGATTTGAATTATGGACGCGATGAGATGACTTCTGGTGGTCAAAGAGAGCACCGAGTAAATATCCTTGAAGATAATCTGAGGGATATGGGATTAGACCCAAAAGATTTCACATTCTACACTGATGGATTCCGATTCGGTGCTGCCCCTCATGCAGGATGGGGTTTAGGGGTTGCTAGACTGTTGATGGTACTGACTGGTGCAGGGAATGTGCGTGAAGTTGTACTCTTCCCAAGAGACCGAAGTAGAGTGACTCCTTAAGCGACTACTTCAACAATAGAATACCTCTCGCGAGGTGTGGGGCCCGTGGTCTAGGGGTTATGACGTCGCTCTTACAAAGCGAAGATCACCGGTTCAATTCCGGTCGGGCCCACCAATTATTGCATAGTCATCCTCTTGAATGATGTCTCGCCCGGTGGGAACAATGGTTGAGCGTAACGCGACCTTGGCCTCCAGGCTTGCTCGGAAGCTAAAACAAAATGGCTGGATGATTACAACAGCCGAATCATGTACTGGTGGAATGCTAACTAGTACACTTACCGACATCTCAGGTTCTAGTGAATGGTTCAAACAAGGTTGGGTAACCTATTCCAATGAATCAAAAATGAAGGAATTGGGGGTCGCGAGGAATAAATTTGAGGGCGATTCCGTTCCTGGTGCAGTATCCAAGGACGTTGCTGCAGCAATGGCAGAAGGGGCGCTCAGACGCTCTGGTGCAGATTTAGCAATATCAATAACGGGAATAGCAGGACCTAGTGGAGGGACCGTGAACAAACCAGTAGGTCTAGGTTTTGTTTGTGCATTCTGGGAAGACCGGTTCCTAGTACGTTCAACAACTAGCCAAGGTGGCGACCGATCGATGAATAAACAATTATTCGTTAGCCTAGCTCTTGAAACTGCTCTAAATGTATTCGAAACAGAAAAAACTGGGACTCATCGACTTGATTTTCGTTCTAAGATCGATGACGAAGAAAAGGAGCCTGAGCAACTCACGTTGAAGGAAGCGACGCTTTCCGCTTTCGGACGAGTTCCAGGAATGGAAGATACATGGTACGGGGAGGTAATTTGGTCAGATGAACAGGCTGATGGAACCGTTGTAGATGAACTTCGTAAAAAGGAAGACGAGGACATCTGGTCCGAAGAATAGAGCGCAATCCTCTTTGAGCGCCCCTGTTCAGCATGGACTCCATGAGTGAGGAGACTTGGGAGGTCCGTGAACGGAACTTGTGGTCCCTTAACCTCATGCCAGTCCGCGGTACGCGAGAGCGATTGGAAGCATTAGAATCGATTCAACCGATTCTTGAAGCAGCAATGATATCGGGAATGCGAGGAGTTTTTCTGGATACAGAAACATTAGACAAATTATTCGAAATTGCTGGGATTTCAAATCAACATCCGACTAATTCTTCAGGCGCCCGAACCATTGCCGGAATCGAAGAAGAAAATATCACTCCTGCTCCAAGACCACATGGCCTATCACACTATGATCTTGCAGCATTTCCGATGGAAGCGAGAGATGTTGATATGGAACTGGAAGTACACTTCGACATTACTGGAAACAGTATTACTGAAGGAAGAATGAGTGATATCTTGTCTTGCTTCAATGACCGATTAGCAACAATAAGAAAAATGCTAATTGATTCACGTTGTCTACCCTATAGGCCGACTCAAATTGGTGAAGTTTCGATGAATAAACCTCGATTCAGAGAAGAAGATTGCACCCTTATTGGAATTGTAAACTCGCCCGCTCATACAAAACGACACGGGCATCTAAGATTTGTACTCGAAGATGAAGGTGCAGAAATTGAATGTATAATGTTCAATCGTGAAGAATATGGAGAAGAACACCCCCTACACACTGGATTAATGCCAGATGATGTAGTTGGAGTTCTTGGAAGATTAAAATCGGATCGAGGGAAAAGAGATACATTCATTGTAGAAAATATCTACTTCCCCCCATTACAACAGCATGAGAAAAATTCAGCTCCAGCCGATCAGGCTGTTTCTGTAGCCTTCCTTTCTGACGTACATCTTGGCTCTAAGACATTCTTAGATGCTCAATGGCACAAGATGGTAGAATGGTTCAACACTGATCCATTGGCTAGAACTATTCGCTACTTCGTAATCAGTGGAGACGGAGTAGATGGAGTAGGCATATACCCAAATCAAGAGAAGGAGTTGGCAATCCCAGACCTCTTCAATCAATATGGTGGTCTTGCAAAACTTCTCGAACCATTGCCTGACTGGGTTGATGTCCTACTACTTCCGGGAAATCATGATGCTGTACGGCCAGCAGAACCTCAACCGGCATTGGATCCAGAACTACAACAAGATTACAACAACACAACTTTCGTGGGGAACCCCTGTGACTTCAGCCTCCATGGGGTTCGAATCCTTTCTTACCATGGGAAAAGTATAGACGATTTCGTATCCAAGATGAGGAATGTCTCATATGATCGCCCTGAAGCAGCAATGAGAGCCATGATTGATCGAAGGCATCTAGCCCCATCATGGGGTGCAAAAACTCCACTCTCACCTGAACCTGAAGATAATTTAGTAATCCGGACAATTCCAGATATCTTCGTGACTGGCCACGTCCATGGACATCATGTTTCAGATTACAAAGGTGTGAAATTGATCCATAGCAGCACATGGCAGGACCAAACTGGATATCAGCGAACACTTGGATTCCAACCTCGGCCAGCAATACTGACTGTAGTGAATCTCCACACCCACGAAACAGCTAGTATTCCATTCGCATAATTACTCAAAGGCATCTAAATCTTCGACTAATCCCTCTATCATTTCATTCTCAGATATTCTAGTTCGTAATAAAGCAACAAGAACCAATAGAATTACGACGACTGCAAAACCAATGATAACAAGTCCATTGGTAGAAGATGGTGCACCACATCCGTCTCCATCTAGTGTAGCACAATCTTTTGGACCTGGGTCATCGGGTGGAGGAGATGCCGCGTCTTCTTCACTAATTGCAAATTGTACGCTGGAAGAGTTGCTGTTTCCAGATGCGTCTGAAGCAGTAACTGAAAGTGTGAATGTCTGTAACGCTGGTAAAATGGGGTTGGGAACTATGGTAATGTCGTGATTCTTTCGAAGAGCAACTCTGTCTCCCGTGAATGTTTGGCCATCAACTTCTATCGATTCTGAAGCCTCTTCACTTGTGTACCACGTTACTCGTAATGAGCCGCCTTCAAGCACTTGAACTGCAAGATTCAGAATCTCTGGAGGGGTTTCATCCAATTCATTTGAAGTATTGAAGTCTACAGATATGGGGGGTGCATCGCCAACAGAAATTGTGCAAATGTAAGCAGTGGAAGTATTCAGACCAGTCAGTTGGGCTGTATGTGAGAGTGAAGCAGCACCAGAAGGAGAAATCAATGACTCATTCCATTCTTCAAGAATAGTATCACCGGTGGAACAGGAAACTATTCCTCCTTCAGGTTGTGTTGTTGACCATTCAAGAATTGCAGAATTGGCTGTTGTCCCTGCAACCTTTGCACCATACACTTGTTGTGCAATCTCAGGTAGTTCAAAGCCAGTTAGAATTGCATATTGTTGAGATGATACATCATAAGCACCCAACATGGCTGCTTGATCCCCTTCAGGAAGCATTACATCGATGATATTTGGATCGTAATCTTTGCCATCAACAGTGGATGGGTCGGCCCCCCCACCAAGACGCCATGTCTTCGCGGTAGCATCTACATCCCTCCATTTACCGGAGCCAAATCCATCTTGACTTCCTAGAACTACAATGAAACGATAATTTGGGACATCTTCGCCAATCACATTCTTTGAGACTGTAATTGAAATTGTCTTCGTCTCAACATCTCCCGAAACTTCGATTCCTTTTGCACTCGTCTCACCTGTGGCCGCATTGACTGCCTTCACTGCACCTGGTTCACCTGTTGCAGATATCGCTACTTCCCACGCCCAATCTGGATGGACTACCGCATTTGCCCCCTCAAGCATCTCTGTGCGCCCATAGGAAGTATCTCCTTGGTCAACATAAATCTGGACAATCTGATGACTAAACCCGTTGGAAAGACTCCAAAAGTCGGTCATCTCTTCCATCTCTATCTCAAAGCGAGCGTTCCATGAACTCTGACTAATACGCATAGCAGTCCCATCAAAAAGACCACTTCCTGGTGTGAAATCACTAGCCAGAGGATAGATGTAATTGCCATCTCCATTTTCATCTCCTGTAGGATCATCAAATTCAAGCAAGGTCACCCACTCTTCAAGGTCAGGGAGAACTATCTCAGCAGGTGCTGGAGGGGCAATCTCAAGATCCTCTCCATCTCCATAAGCTAGGGAATCGGCCCATGCTGAAACCACCTTGATACGTGTTGTATATCGGGGTGCAAGGCCCAAATCAGACCAAGGAATCATGAATTCGTATATCTCGTCACCAGCACATCCACCCAGAATGGATGAGCCTTCTAAGGCCCATTGTTCGTTATCCCCTACCTTTCCTCTAGCATCGAATAGATTCCACTTCGATTGACCATCATCACGAAGTTGTTCAAAGTCAAATGCAACCATTTTCTTGGCAGGGAATCCTAGAATTTGATTCCCATAATATGTCCTGAAATTCGTCTCAACTTCATTGAAATTCTGAGCATTTGGTTGCATGAAATAGATGGCTAAATCTGCATCTCTTGTTTGATTTAAGGATTCAATTTCATCAGGCCCACTCATATCCACTCTAACGTAGAGATTAGAGGCATCATAACCCAAGTAGAATGAATCAATATCAAGGCCTCCACCATCAACAGAATCCGCTGAATAAATTGCGGCTCCATCCCATTCTCCAGGTAATGCAATACCGTCAATCATCGGCTCTATGATGGCACTTGCAGCCTGATCTGGTAATGCAGGATTTGTCCAAAGATCTTGCAAATATGGAGGAAGATCTAGATTGATTGCACGGTAGATGTTTGAGAGATGAACTTTGAACAACACATCCCACATCTCATCATAGCCACTATCTTGGTCCAATCCATACCACCAGTACCAATCACTTCCTTGAGCAATGTAGAGTGATTCCCAAGCAAGTTCTAGTCCGGGCGCATCTGGATTTTGAGACTCAAAATCTACTAATGCATTTCTCGCTTCTACTAATCGTTGCCAAGCAAGGCTCTCATCGGCTTCCCCCGCCCAAGTGCTTAGTGTACCATCAATCCATGACCCGGTTCCAATGGTATCGATTCGAGGAAGAGTATGGTTCTGAGCTAAGAATGCAGATGGAGTTGTTGTAACAACGGTAGGATGAGATGAAAGGCGAGAATACCATTCATGAACAAAGGGGCGAGCGTTATCATTATGCTGGAATTCAGACATAAACATCCAATTCTCACCATCCATTGCTACTGTCAATAAATGCTCACTCGGGTCCTCTCCTGCTTCAATCAATTCTGCTCTAATTCCATCAAGATACGACAAGAAATCAGTCACAGCAGCCTCAGGTGTCATCGAACCATATTGGAAAGCCAAACGATCGGAAATTACTCTATCGCGGAAAATTACTGCAACTTCTCCACCACTATCTCCCTCGACAATCCACGGTGTCGCTAATTGTGCAGCATCATCAACATCGATTGAATCCCCTGAGGGTGTTGTGGACTTAGCTAGAATCTCTTCATCACTGATCATCCATTCAATTCCAACATCAGAAACAGGTTGAACCATCGGAGGAGAGACTGCTTGTTCAGATGGCCACATGCCTGTCGGACGGAAACCCAATTCTTCCTCAAACAAATTCATTCCATTGGTTAGATGGGTTGTGACATCTGCGGGCCATGCTTGCTTATTGACTCTAATTCCATCCTCAAAAGTCCAGCCATCCATCATCAATAGAGGCATGATTGGGTGATAGTAAGGAGTGGTTGTAAGTTCCACTTGACCTCTAGATGCAAGTTGACTATACATCGGCAAAACATTACCCATGTGTGCATGTTGCTGATCAATCACATAGGTGAGGTCTGCAGGAGTATAATCTCGCCCCTTGGTGAATAAATCCATCAAACCCTGATCAGACTGGGATGGAGTGCCATTAGATTCTGTAAAATATGCCGAATATTCTCCTTGAACATAATCGGGTGAAAATTGGAACAGATACCAAAGGACTTGGAGATCAAGTAAGTCTTGAGGAGAAAGAAGGTCATCCTCCATTATGGTAGCCGGTTTCAAATTATGTAATGTAGCATCGTACAATTCTTTGTATCGCTGACTGGCTGGCAATACCCATGCATTCGGATCTTCAGATGAAACGTTGTAAATCCAACCACTATTCCAAAATGATTGGAATTGCATAGTGTGTAATTCCAATTCTGTTGCATTGGGATAGTCGGCAACTGTTCCATTTTGATTCGTTGGCCATGCTCTACGTGCAAAATCGGTGTGAATGTCAGGAGTCTCATTTTGATGATAATCAACAAGTTGCTCAAGGAATGATGGCACGAGATTGTAAGTTACTTGAGTTTCAGGATACTGAGCCAAAATTCCTGGTGAATCAACATACTCTGTCATCGCATGAACTCGAACCCACGGAAGTTCAAACATCCCCGTCAATTTGTTCTTGTAATACGGTTGGTGTTGATGGAAAACGATTGCTACATTCAATGCATCATCTGCCTTATTCACTCCTGAACTGGCACGAATTTCCATTGCTGATGGTTCGATTGAGGCATTTCGATCAGGGAGGTGATACATGTGTGTAAATGTCTCTGCACCATTCGAGGATGTAGGATTCAGAGAAGGGAAGGATGACCACACATGTCCTTCATCCTGCCACTGTGCCCAAACAACAAAATCCACTGATTTGGGGTCTCCGATAGTAGACCATGGAATTGCTATCTCTGTCCGCATATTATTTTCCCAACCAATGTATCGATCGCCAGGGAAGGTGTGAGTATTTGTTACCAAATTCTCCTCATGAGTAGTTTGCCATACGCTATCTTGTTCATCCAAAATGGCATGATAATCTGAGTCCTCAAGGACCAAAGCATAATCTGCAGCAAATGGAAGAACGTGAGAATAACCCCATTCCTTTGAAAGTGAAGTACCTCCAGAAGTAGTATTTAGATAGACAAACAAATCAGCTCCTTCTTCATTGGAAGCCCAATTAGTCCCATTCCAACCAACAAAGAAATGAGTGGAATTCCATGTTAAATGAAGGGATACCCCGTTTACATCTACCCCCATGTTGGTTGAAGTCGACCAATCAGATAAATCGCCATCAATTTGGATATCATCAGGAGTTGTAGCGTTCACAACCCCTAGAAATGTGGGCAACATCATTGCTAGAACAAGTGATAGTGCGATTCTAGACCTCGTGGCTTGAATCGCATCCATGTACTTCCGTGCCGCTCCTATCATATTATCCTCACATTCGAAAATGACCTGTCATGAGAGGATGGAATAAATACCGGTACAAGCGGATTGGGGCACTTGAGAGCAGGTGAGTCGTGCATGGTCGTCGCATATCTTTCCGCAGAAGTTGGCTTTGAAAGCAGACTTCATACATATTCAGGTGGACTAGGTGTCCTAGCAGGAGACCATATCAAATCAGCAGCAGATGTTGGCCTTGATTTAGTGGCGGTAACATTGCTTTACCGGCAAGGTTACGGCCGTCAACATTTGGATAAAGAGGGGAACCAATCTGAATCATATAGTGAGATTAATCCTGAAGATTTTCTTTGCGATACAGGGATTGAAATTTCATTGCCTCTAGATGGTAAGGTGCTACATTCCAAAGTTTGGTTATACAAAATCAAAGGAGTCTCCACTTATTTCTTGGACACTAGACATCCAGAAAATTCAGATGAACATTCAACATTAGGAAATAGGTTGTATGGAGGTGATGACAAAACACGAATTCGTCAAGAGTACTTGCTTGGTGTTGGAGGCATTCGTGCATTACAACAATTAGGTCATAATATCACAGGTTTGCACCTAAATGAAGGTCATTGCACATTTGCAATGTTGGAAATGTTGAATCAAGGTTGGAGCCGTGAAGAACTATCTGGTCGTTCTTTATTCACAACTCACACCCCAGTTCCTGCAGGTCACGACCGTTTTTCATGGCCTGATGTTGAAGAAGTTCTTGGGAGTATTCTCCCTCAAGATTGTCGGCAATTAGGTGGTGAAGAACATTGTTCGATGAGCCATTTAGGGATAGCATTAGCTGGTAGTGTAAATGCAGTTTCAAATCTTAACGCCTGGGTTGCTTCTTCAATGTTTGAAGGGACACATATTGAGCCAATAACAAATGGTGTCCACCATATTACTTGGACTTCCCTTCCAATGGCAGATGTATATGATCTGCATTTACCTGGATGGAGAGAAGACCCAACAATCCTCGCTCATGCCGGGAAAATTCCTGATGATGTCCTAGTTGAAGGTCGGAGTCGTGCTAGGTCAATATTGCGAGATCTGGTACATGCTAGCACAGGTGTGAAATTAGAGTCTGGCCGTTTAACAATCGGTTTTGCGCGCCGCTTTGCAACATACAAGCGTGCCAATTTAATTTTCAGTGATGTTGAAAGATTACGGGAAATTGGTGCTGGAAAGATACAATTTGTTTTCTCAGGAAAGGCACATCCAAAGGATGAGGGTGGAAAACAACTGATTCGAGACATCTTTACAGGGGCTGAACAAGTAGCCGATGAAATCCCAGTTGCATTTCTAGAAGATTATTCCATGGCAACTGGTTTGGCGATGACTGCTGGTGTTGATATCTGGTTGAATAATCCCGTACGACCCATGGAAGCATCTGGAACAAGTGGAATGAAAGCAGCAATGAATGGAGTACCTAACTGTTCAATTCTAGATGGGTGGTGGCCTGAAGCTTGTGAACATGGAGTCAATGGCTGGGGGATTGGAGAATCTGAAGATGACAGAGATGATGCCCGTGATGTAGATGCCTTGTACAGTGTTCTCGAAAATGAAGTATTACCTACTTGGGAAGAAGGAGATGAGCGTTGGGCTCACATGATGAGATCGGCGATATGCACTAGTGCGCGCTTCACTGGTGCTAGAATGATTAGTGATTATCGGCGTTTTTACGATGCTTTTGATTCCGTTTAGGTGCAGAACATGAAACCGAAAAAGCAAGTAGGAATTCTCTGCCATTTAACCAGTCTTCCTGATCCCAATCTAGGAGAAAATGGAGCTCTGAGATTCTGTGATTTTTTAGAAAAAATGGGAATTGGAGTTTGGCAAATGTTGCCTCTACATCCCCCAGATAGATTCGGATCGCCATATTCGTCAACTTCCGCGTTCGCTGGATGGATGGGGTTTCTTAGCAATTCTGAACAATCTGTATCAAAGAATGACTTCAGGGATTTTTGCGAAATCAATTCTCATTGGCTAGATGATTATGCTTTATTCAATGCGCTAAAAAAACGATTCAATGGAAAAGCGTGGACAGAATGGCCAGAAGAATTTCGAAACCGTGAGGATGAAACGATGAATGAAGTATGGGCATCGGAGAAAGAACTCATTGATACAATTCGCCATCAACAATTTCAATTTGAACAGGAATGGAGGTGTCTCCGTGAAACCGCATCTTCCTCAGGAATACGGCTCTTTGGGGATATTCCATTTTTTGTCGCTCACGACTCAGCAGATGTTTGGGCCTCTCCGAATCATTTCAATTTAGATGAAAATGGAGGTCCCACTCATGTCTCAGGTGTACCGCCTGATTATTTTTCACCTACAGGACAGAGATGGGGCACCCCTCTGTATAACTGGCCCATCCATAAAAAGGATGGATTTAGATGGTGGATAGAACGAATGAAAAGAATGTTCAATCTTTTCGATATTGTTAGAATAGATCATTTTCGAGCTATTGATTCTGCATGGTCCATTCCATCGCATCACCCTACAGCAGAACATGGGACTTGGGAAAAGGGACCTGGCGATGAATTTCTACAGGCAATAATCTCTGAAATTCATGGTGAAATTGTTGCTGAAGACCTTGGAATCATTCCCGAAAGTGTTTCTGAATTAAGAAAACGACACGGACTTCCAGGAATGGCAATACTACAATTTGCAACCAATGAAAAAAACAACCCTCACCGTCCTGAAAATCATACCGAGGATACCGTAGTCTACACGGGGACGCATGATAACGATACCACCGTTGGTTGGGGGGTCAAACCAGTAGATGAAACAGTAATAGAGGCTCTAAATTCAGTATCAAATTTAGCAGTAATTCCATTACAAGATATTCTAAAATTGGGTTCTGAAGCCAGAATGAATACACCTGGAACAAAAGAAGGAAATTGGTCTTGGCAATGTAAATGGGATGATCTAAATGATGCGAATATCGATTGGTTTAGAACAGCGATAAAAGATAGTGGAAGACTAAATTGATTCACGTGAACGTAGCAAAAGAATAGCAATTACTCCAACTATGATGCCAATTCCAATCAAAGGTGCATAACTCATCGAAATCAGACTTTCTTCTGATTCCAAATCAGAATCATTGGATGAATCATCGGTATCCGGGTTACAAGCTATTTCAGTACACGACCATGCGCCATCAGTACAGAAACAATCGTTACATCCATCTTCAGCAGGACGAGTTTCGCCGTCAATGCATGTAGGTTCCGGCTCCGGCTCCGGCTCTGGTTCTGGTTCTGGTTCTGGTTCTGGCTCTGGTTCTGGCTCTGGCTCTGGCTCTGGCTCTGGCTCTGGTTCTGGTTCTGGTTCTGGCCATTCAACAATGAAGGAGTAATTCAGTATTGAATTAGGGCAATCGTGGAAAAAGAATTCTGATTCTCCACAATTTAGAATTGCAGCTTCAAACGTCAAGATAATTTCACTACCGTTTTGGATTGTTTCATTCAAAATCAGTTGCCATGAATAATTGTAAGTAGAAGTTGCGAATATGAGGTAATACCACTCAAATATGCCCGGAAATCCTTCTACAAGTTGATTATTTACAGTAGCATTTACCCCAGGATAATTTATCCCTTTATCACAAATATTTGTCAGTTCTAGAGTGACGTATAATGTTTCATTCACTGTCAAATTTTCAACAATTAAGCAATGACCATCATCTCTCTCAGGGTTTGTGATATTAGATTCAAAATATGATGTTTCATTGGTCAGTACTGTAACACTATGCGGAGAAAGATGAAGTAAATTTGTTCCATTCTCAAGTGTACCTGTTCCAAAAACAGTGGAATGATCATTGAATTCATTTCCTACATCAACAGATACACTTGTTCCCCCCCTAT
>JASLJW010000114.1 GCA_030747885.1 Candidatus Thalassarchaeaceae archaeon | reverse complement strand
CCAGATTCATCTCCTTCTCCTAATTCATCTAATTCTTCCAATTCTACTTCTGCCTCTTCTATGTCTTGATCTCCTTCTTCCGGTTCTGGCTCAGGTTCATCAACAGACCAAGCACGTCTCTTTGAAATCATACTAGAAGTGGTGGTATCATTCAAAAGGTCATCAACATCTACGGGATCGCCTCCTGAAATTGATTTTTCGACTTCCTTCCACTCTTCTCGAAGTTTTCTAACAACGGGTGTGCCGCGTCTAGAGCGGCGAGATGCAGCCCAAGATCGAATGGCACGATCAGTAACAATTAGTGCTAATGCTAGGAGATTTGCTGCTACATAACCTTCAATCTTGATAGGAGTATAGAGCTCCATTTCTGTTCGAAGATCGATTTCTACCAAATCAGAAGGCACGGGGAATATCTGGCCATCTTGTATCACTGTAACTTGAAATGTGGACGGTCCGGGTGGTAGAAGAAATTCCTCAGATGATGAGACATTGGATTCTGCATTATGGAGGTTAACAACAGTGCCATCTGAAAATATTAAATCTAATTTAACTTCAGAAGGAGATGTTCCTTCGACCTCATTAATCTCATACATTACACTGAATGGAACCTCTCTTCCAAAGATATCAGGCCCTTCAAAGTTGTATTCTGGAACAATATCACTTTGAGGCGAAATGATGTGTTGGTCCGCTGAGGCGGTCAAAGCAGCAGTCCAAATAATATTCAGAAGTACGAATGTGATAATGGTGGTCACTGCTGACCTTTGAGAATCGTCATCACTCACTTTACCGCCTCCTCTAACAGTCCGTCAATGACCTCCTGCATGAATATGAGTTTTCTGAGTTTTCTTTCTGGATCTGTAGCTCCCGACCATTGGCCAACAACATCACTTCGATATCCAAGAAGAGTAATTTCTGAGATTGGTATTCCAAGAAAACCAATCAAACATATTGTTCGGTCACCATCTGTAAATCCACCTGGATTCATCATTCCATCAATCCTATCTGGCGTCTGATGTGTCAGAATTAACCTAGGAGGATTGTCGGATTTCGACAAGTCATCTAGTAGATTTCTCCAATCATCCTGATTATCTCCATGTGCATGCAATATATGTGGTATCTTCTTTTCTACCGCTTGAGAAATATGAGGATGTCCATCAGCATCAGTAACCAATGCCAATGTCCTTGACCAGACTTGTTCACGTTCTTGTTGTTCCAATTCTCCGATTACACCCATCGAACCATCAGCAAAAAGAAAGGAATGGTCAGATTCCAAAGCTGAACGAATCTCATCGACATTCACAGCTGCCCCCACTGCTGCTATGGGGCCCTGAATGAGGCGGTCCTGAAGATCAACAAGGGTTTGCTCTCTTTCATCTTCGCCCCAAATTATAATTTTCTGGGAATGTGAATCCACGCAATCGAGAAGAGCGTGTGCACTCTCTTGATCAGAAGATAATGACCATCCAAATTGAGCGCGAACTCTATCCTGAACTCTCATACCAATCCAGCGGACCTCATGGGGCCTCATGGATGGATACGCACCGGTCGCGTTGAAGAACCCCAGTGTTACTTCATGCCCGAGAATCCATGCCCATGCCGTTGCGTCCACCCCCTATTGGTGATGCAAAAGTGCTAGCACGCTATCCATTTTTACCTCAAGCGGCAGAACATACTCGTGGCTTATTGGTTGAAAATGGAATAAGTATGGATGATTTGCTTTCTGCTGCTTGGCTATCAGATATCAGAAGAAAGGGAGATATGAGGGTGAAAGAATCAGTTCTTCATGATGATGGAATCGAGCAAAGATCAGGAGATCTTAGCACCGAACTAGGAAGAATGTCTGAAAGTCTCTCTTTCCTTTATGCGATGATGGTTGCATGTGCAACTTTCGATGAAAGAGTAACTGCACGTTGGGCAGAAGGAGAGGCGACTCGTGCAGACAAGCTCCTAGGAGGTGATGGAGTAATCTTTGAAACAATTGCTAACACTTACCTATCAGATATTCAAAGTGAAGTAATGGGCGGAGATACTGTCTATTCTATTCCATTGACGGATTTCATTGAATTGTGTCCTAGAATAAGTGGCGACTACTGGAGGCTGCCCAATCGTCCATTGAAAGACGGATGGGTTGAGATGGGGCCTTCTTCTGGTGAAAATAGTCAGCAACGTTTGGCAAGACTAATCAAAGAAAGAATTCGTGAAGACTTAAGGAAAAGATGCAACATTAGAATGGAAAAAATCGATGAAGGTTTTGCTGAAAGATTGAGTGAACCTGTTGGGGCTATTCTAACCATTCTCCAATCCAGAGCAACTTTAGATTTCGATGCTGGAAACGCTACTAAATCAGATTGGCCGCCTTGTATGCAATCGGCAATTGCAGAACTTGCAATGGGTGAAAATGTGAATCACTCGGGACGGCTCTTCCTAGCTGCAATTAGTGCAGCTCTAGGTATCGAGCAAGAACAATGCGCATCATTCTTCCAAGGAGCGCCAGACTTCAACCCTGAAACCACTCGATATCAAATCGGACACGTCTATGATAGAGAATATACGCCTGCTGGATGCAGTCGTTTGAAAATGGAAGGAAGATGCCCTGTTTCTCCTGGTGATGATCCCATCTGTGATCGGCCAAAAATGAAACATCCACTATCCTATGTTTGGTGGAAGCAAAGAAATCGATCTAGAGAAGAGGAACAAGTGGATGAATCGAAGGAAGAAACCACAGAGACGGCCAACCCTTGATAGGGATGTACTGATACTACAACCTGAGGAACATGACGCGGACCCTCGTGCTGACCATTGACCGAGACAATGATCTTGGAATCAAAGCAGGGCTCCGGGGACCAGTGATTGGGAGGAAATCAACCCTCAGTGCTGCATTACGTCTTGGTCTTGCAGACCCAGAAGAAAGTGATACAAATGCTATTCTTGGTGCATTACACCATCACGATCGAATCTTAGATTCTGGTGAGCCAAATGATGCTGTTGAAGTTGCAATCCTAACAGGAGATGAAAGGGTGGGGGCTCGCTCTGATAGGGCAATTGCAAAACAACTTGAAGAAGTAATTTCAGAGTTTCAACCAGATTGTGCGATTCTAGTAACTGATGGGGCTGAAGATGAAGCTGTAATGCCCATCATACAAAGTCGAGTAAGAATAGACTACGTTGAGAAAATTATCGTTAGACAAAGCAAGGGAATCGAAGGTACATTCTACTACATCATGAAGGCAATTGAAGATCCCAAATGGAGGGCTAGGCTTCTTGTTCCACTATCACTATTCATGATAATTATCGGTCTTGGAATGATTGTTCCTGGTGGGGGAGTTCTAATTGGAGCAATGCCCCTTATTGTTGGTATCTGGTTATTTGCAAAGGGACTGGGGGCTGAGAATCAATTCGAACGATTAATGCTAGACATGAGAGATAGCGCAATGGGAGGAATTGTCTCATCTTTACTTTGGGCATTCGCATCTTTTTCGAGTTTACTTGCCATTCTTGAAGTGTATCGAGAAATTGTACAGGCTGATGAAAATATGTCATCTGTTCAAATCGGAATAGAAGCCATGGATAGTGGATTACAATGGATTATTCTTGCCTCACTTGCCGTTGCAATGTCTATGGTAGTTCTTAGGTGGAGAAGAGGGACCCTCAGTGGGCGTGTTTTCCAAATCATGGCTGCTGGCGCTGTAGTTTATGCGTTTGCAGAAGCCGGATTAGATGTGGCGAGAAAGATTACTGCTGGGGTTACGTATGAATTAGATCCGGGAGTCATCTACGAGGATTGGAGATTTGCTGTTGGTGCCATCATCTTATACTGGTTGGTTCGAACTGGGGTCAAATCTTGGTCTACTAGACAAGAGACGCAAGGTCGATTTTGGGGAGTTTAACTACTCAAAAAGAGATTCAAACATACAATTAGGGCATGTGACTTTAATTGGACGAATTGAGGGAATCCCTAGTGGAGAACGGCATGCAGAACATACGATAGCTTGCTCTACCTGAGATTGTCTGGCTCTTCCTCCTTCACTTGGATCATATCCCATTCGGAATCGCTGAGCATTTTGCAATGCTTCAGGTTTATTGGATGGTGAAGGAGTGGGTTCCAAGTCATAATCCACAGATTTACTTCGTGAATAAGAAGGGTCAGCAATTGGATCAGATGGTGTGGATCCTTTTGCAGCATCCATTAAACGCATCAATTCTCCTTCACTAACTCCATGTTCTACCGTAATTCGATCTATCTCTAACATCTGCTCATATCCATCCATAGAATTGAGGCGTGCAATCACCGAGTCAGGTACATCTGCCATGAATGCCGAAAGGATGACTCTCTCTTGAGATTTGAGGGTGGTTGATTACTACTAATGTTCACAAAGGATTGATTTCGACCGAGGCATATGGGGGAAGGAATCGGAGAGTTGTACATGCTCAATACTTGTCCATTCACATGGAAAGTTCGAGCATTACTTGACCACCTCGATTTACCTCATGAAAGAATACAAGTTAATCCAATGAAAATCAAAAAAAGTGTTGCATTTGCTGGTGATTGGGGTAAAACTCCTGTTTGGAAAATGAGTGACGGGGAAGTTGTCGTTGATTCAACCCCCATCATGAGGCGAATTGATGAAGTTCATAATGAAGGAAAATTATGGGGCGATGTTGAAAATGAACGACGAGATAAATGGATCAATTGGGCAGATACTGAAATTAAGAATGCCACAATTCCAATTCTCTATGGTTCAATTGGTTCGGCGCTATCAACCACTAGGTCAGTAGCAAAGCATGAACGATTTGGATTAATGACAGGTAGACTCTATGCATGGGCTGGTTTTCCAATTATGTGGGGAATAATCGCTAGAAAAAGAGCCAAGAATTCTGGAATGAAACCTCAAGAGCTCTGGCATCACTTACTTGATGAATGGATAAATGAAGTAGGAAATCAGCCATTTTTTGGTGGGAATGAGCCAGATATTGTTGATTTAGCAGTTTTTGGATACATGAAATCAATTGAATTGCATAACAAAGCATTTCGTTTAATTCAAGAACATGCAGACGGAATGGCTTGGTTCAATCGGATGAAGAATGCAGCGGCAAAACAGTGACTATATTTCTTCTACGTGAAGTCCAAAGGTCGTAAGCATAGCAATCAATCCTAAACAACAAGATGAGTAATAATGTCCTTGACTAAAGAATACCAAACCTGCGGCAGTACGAAGGAGTAACGTACTCTTTGAACGCCAACCAACTATTGCAAAAACAATTGCAATCCCTGAGATTCCAATGAATATTGTTCCAGCTATGTCATACACTGCTGCTGCAGTTGGATCGTAGAGTTCTTTGCCCCTTTCTTCTTCTCTAAGATCCATCCATCGAGTCAAACCGTTGGATTTTTGTTCAATCAAATCAAATTCTTCAGGAGTGGCAAAATCAAGTTCTAAATGAGTGAAACCATATGGTTCAAAAAGAGCACCTGGAGAAAGCAGGATTCTATGGGTCATTCCCTCATTTGGATTGGACATGTTTACGACAAACATCGTCATGAGGCCAGGGTTTAGCCCCTCTAATCGAAATCTTCCTTTCGAATCAGTCATAGCGTTTGGACGTGTTAATTTTTCAACTCCATCCTCAACAACTGGTGTGACTACTTCGATACTGAAATTAACTCCGGGTGAACCATCGTGCAACGTCACAACACCAGTCAAAATTGCAGAACCTGGGGATGACGTAGTCAATAGATTGGCTGTTTGCGTCTGGCTGTAAATAAATCCCCGATCTGTAACCAACCCACTATCGCCTTCGATGAAATCATAACCATTGATTGAACCAAGAATACCTGCTAGAATAATAAACATCAGAGCCACGTGCATTCTAGGGTCTCTAGGCATTTGTGATGGGAGCATCAAAGTGGCACCCGTAGAAGCGAAAACGGGCTCTTCTTCTGGAATAGAAGAAAGGGGAGGATTCGAAGATTTGGGGGGTGATTCGTCTCCGTCCACGAGTGTTGATTAGTGGTGCCCCTTATTCAGATTGCGAACTAGGAATTATCTGAGAAATACGGGAATCAAGAGAATCTTTCAATCTGGACCAATCAACAGGATCTATCCAAGCAAGCATTCGCAGGCCTTCATCATTGACTTCTCGCTCCCTTACCATTGCCATTCGTCTAATTTGAGATTCTATTGCTGCAAGAGGTCGACTGTTAGGATTAGAACTATGATTAATTTGCATCTCTATAGGGGGACCGTGCAATCGAGTCAAAATTCTCGCTCTAAGATTTTCAATACCGTCAGATATTGAAGAAGAGGTCAATACTGCATCATCTACTCCCAATATACTCAACGAACGAATTACTTCATTTGCATGTTCCATTGAACATGCATCTGATTTCGTCAACACAACTTGAATATCATATGGTTCCAAATTGTGATCTGTTCTATCAAATAATTCGCGTCGTGATGTCTCAAATTTACGAACTATTTCAGGAATGGAATCAGATACATCAAGAAGGAGTAGAAGAAGGTCACATTCGATACTCTCTTCTAATGTTGCAGAAAATGCATCGAGAAGATCTGAGGGGATGTCGTCGATAAATCCAATTGTATCAACCAACAATATTCTCGGACTAAACTGCATTCTACCCACTGTAGTTTCCAATGTTGAGAAATATCGATCTTCGACCAACACCGGTTTTCCACAAAGTGCTCCAAAAAGGCTTGATTTTCCTGCATTCGTGTAACCCGCTAACCCTACAGTTCTAGCACCACTTGCCTTTCTTTGCCTCTGTCTTTCTTTGATTGCTTTGGAAAATCTTCTCTGGCGATTTCTATGTGTACCTAGTTCACGATTCAATGCTGAAAGCGCAATATTCCAACCAGTTCGCCCCCCTGCTCCATAACCAAGCCGTTCACCAGTTGTTTCACGATTAACCAATTCACGGAGGATATTTCGATCCGCATTCAATCGAGCAATTCTCACTTGGTTTCTTGCTTCAACACTTGAAGCATGTTGGGTAAATAATTCCAGCAATAATCGAACTCGATCCCAAGTTTCACATTGAAGTAAATCGGTCATATTCACCAACTGCCTTGGAGTAAGATTTGCATTCACGAGAATCAAATCAATACCGAACCATGGATGAGATTCAGGAGCCATTCGTAGTTCATCCCGAATTGACTCAAGTCGACCCCTACCTAGGTGCAATCGAGGATTGGAACGCCCTCTCTGGGCTACAATCTCTATTACTTCAATTTCCATTGCCTCTGCAAGAGCAAGAAACTCAGAAGGGTTTTCTTGACGGGTTAACATTAGGGCCTTCCTACCTGAATGAGATGTTCGAAGTTCCTCTGTCAAGACGCCTCCTGAACCTGCAATTAACGGGACAGGGTCCCAATCAGGTTCTGTCATAATTCTCCACATCCTGCTGCATCCAATATTTTCTGGTCTAATCGAGATATTGGCACACTCCCCGATGGGATGCCCCCTTTCATAACATCAATCCTCCAAACTTGAAGATTGAAATCTCGATGGCTGAATGCATGACGAATTTCTCCTACTTTTATTGGCGATTCTACATCATGCTTGGAACATAGAGATTCCAGTCCATTGGGGTCTTCGGATATTGGGACCCCCCAAAGACCTCCCAATTGAGACCCTTTTCTTCGGGAAAGGACTACTCCTTCTGGAGAATTAATTACTAATGCGTGCCCTAATATCTTCTTTGAAACTCTACGTTTAGACAAAGGAAACATCGTTGGATCACTAGTCAACAATGCTGAACAAGATGAAGAAATTGGGCAATCCTCGCATCGCGGTTTTCTTGGTGTACAAATTGTTGCCCCAAGTTCCATCACAGCTTGATTCCAATCACCAGGACGATTGTAATCTAAACACGATTGGGCCCATGTTTTCACCACAGATGGTTTCGGATTCTCTAGTGCGTTCAATCTAGAATACACTCTCCTGACATTTCCATCCACTACTGAAATGGGGATTTCAAAGGAAATTGATGCAATTGCTGCCGCGGTATATGGGCCAATTCCAGGAAGTTTCTGTAATTCGTTAGGATCTGATGGGAGAATTGGGGGATTTCTCGAAGCAATTATAATTGATAGGGCATGCAAATTTCTTGCTCTAGCATAATACCCACATCCCTGCCAAATTTCCATTACTTCATCAAGTGAAGATGATGCCATGTCGAGCAATGTTGGAAATCGTGCAATCATCCTCTCCCAATATCCAACACCTACTTCCATTTTTGTTTGCTGAAGAATAAATTCAGAAAGCAATACTGACCAAGGTTCTGGGTTTTCCCTCCAAGGGAGAGGTCTAGAAAATTCATCATACCACTGAAGAAGGCGAGATTTGTCTGGGTAACCTAGGCCTTCCATGCAAGCAATTGGGGCCGGAGAATCCTTAGGGATTGTCCATAACGAAGAAACAATGGAGTCTCATGAAGCGATTCTAACTTGGTTCGGAAATTCAAGCCAATTAGAAGTGTTGAAATCGTCAATAGAAATCGATGATGCCGATTCATTTGAGATTGTAATCAAAGATAATCAGATGGAAATTCATGTTTCTTCGCCATCACTAAGGAGTTTGAGAAGTACTGTGGATGACATATTGGCTTGTCTTTCTGCTGCAGAGGCGACATTAAATGAAATAGAAGAATGATGTAAAATCTACATTAGATTCCATTTGTAATATGGTTCGGAATGATTGAAAGAGGGTTTCCGACTCGTAGTGCCGTGACGGACACGGAATCGACCGTTTCGGACCCAGTAGAGGCCGGTGACCTTGCAACAACTGCTGAGAAAGTTCGCCTTCCCCATGACCAGAGTGATTTGCTTTGGTTTGAAGACCAACCTACCTCGCTTTTCCTAGAGAGTATTGATCGTTGGGCCCATGCTCTTCTAGAAGATGATGGATTCAAACCAATAGGGCCTTCTAACCTCACTGTAAGGTCTAGAGTAGTTGCCAAACAAGAGGGGACTCTTTGTGGCCTTCATGTTGTAAATCGCCTTCTAGATGTCCATCTTCCCCATATTAATCGTGCTTGGCAAACTCGTGAAGGTGAACAATTTCAACGAGGAGATGTGCTTTTGATATTGGATGGTACGCCAAGAGATATATTATCTATCGAAAGAATAATCTTGAATTTGCTAGGGAGGATGTCGGGAATTTCAACTCATACGGAAGAATGGATAAAGGTTCTTGGTGGACTGAAAGTGGCTTCTACTCGAAAAACAACATGGGGAATTCTAGACAAATGGGCAGTACATGTTGGAGGGGGGCTTACACATCGACTTCGAAAAGGAGATGCAGCAATGATCAAAGAAAATGATCAAATTGCACTAAGAGAAGATGATGAGGCTAGGTCAAAGGAGACCATGAAACGCTGGATTATGTCGACTGATTTCAATTATCATGGATCATTTACAGTAATAGAAGTAGACTCTATTTCTCTCGCATTAACCGTTGCAAAAACATGGTGTAATAGAATGATGGAAACTGGTGAAGATAGGTCTCTCGTAATAATGATGGACAATATGGGTCCATCAAAAACCAAAGAAGCTGTGATGGATCTTAGGAGTCATGGTTACAATGAATGGATATATACTGAAGCAAGTGGAAATATTCGCTTTGAAGATTTGGAAGAATGGAAAGGTACTGGAGTAGATGTTATCTCAACAAGTAGTCTGAATATGGGTGTTGCATCTGTCGATTTGACGATGTTACTAGATAATGATGGTATCAGAGATGTCTCCCCTAACACTGATACTGCTTGAAGGAAGACAAGGGCCATGAGCGACATTCCTGAAACTCATCCGCGAAGGGCTTCGCTTCTATCTCGTCAAAAATTAGTTGATGCTCAAGCCAAAGGAATGCTTGCAAATTCAGCTCTTATTGCACATGGTCGGGGAGAAGCTTTCGACTATCTTCTAGGAGAAAAAACCACTAGTGGGGCTAGGAATGCTGCTCAAGAAGTATTGGCTAGAATGAGTAATGCAAAAAATCCTGTGATTTCTGTAAATGGAAACACTGTTGCATTGGCGATAGAACAATTGCTTTTACTTGCTGATAAAATAGGATGTCCGATTGAAGTTAATATCTATTATCGGACTCCTGAACGTATGAATGCTCTACTAAATCATATCGAAGAAGTGCGTTCCCATCTGGGAATTGATGTGTTAATATTGGGGTCCAATCCCGACGGGGAAATTCCAAATTTAGACGGGCCTAGGGCAAAATGCTGCTCGGCTGGGATTCTAAATGCAGATGCTATCTTAGTTCCATTAGAAGATGGGGATAGATGTGAAGCATTGATCAATATGGGAAAAGAAGTCTTTGTAGTTGATTTGAATCCATTATCAAGAACTGCACGAATGGCTACAATCTGCATTGTTGATGAGATATCTCGGGCCGTTAGTGTAATGCTAGAAATGGATTGCAGTGCTGTAAAAGTAAATCCTGATTTTGATGCCACTTCATCTAGAGATGCTGTTTTGGATGAAATGTTAGATGCATTAAAGCGAAATCAAACTGAAGCATAATGAGATGAAAGATGTTTTTTCACTAATTTACAAACCGCGGAAGAAACCTCAGAAGTAGATGCTGAGCCCCCCAAATCATACGTCAATGGGCTCCCAATCGAAATTAATTCTTCAATAGCCGATTCGACAATTTGTGCAGCTAAAAGTGCATCAGCATCTTCCTTTCGATGGCCTAGCCATTCTAGCATCAACTGAACTGAACTGAGCATAGCAATAGGATTCACTTGACCCTTACCTGCACGCTTCGGAGTTGACCCATGGACCGGTTCAAAGAGCATGTGGTTATCTCCAATATTCGCACTTGCAGCCATTCCCATTCCACCTTGAAGAGTACTAGCGAGATCGGTGATTATATCTCCAAACATGTTGGGAACTACTACTACATCATAGAATTCCGGTTGACGAATTAACCACATTGTGAATGCATCAATATATGCTTCATCCGTATTTATATCGGGATATTCTGCTGCAATTTCGTGATATATGCTCCTAAACAATTGACAACCTCGAGTAACATTGCTCTTGTCAATACAACTCACTCTAGATGTTCCATCTGACGGGCAGCCCGAACGCTGTGATGCTAACTCAAAGCCAAAACGAATTACACGCTCAGAACCTATGCGGGATATGGGCCTTGGGTCCCAAGCAAATTCGCCAACAACTCCTGGAATTTCAATATCTGAAATTTCAATATATTCTTCGCCCTTAGCTAAATGGGCTGACCGAGAAAGTAGGGGTTGGTAGAGGCCTTCCGTATTCTCTCTAATAATGGTCATATCAACAAGACCTGGTGACCAAACTTGTTTGAATTCACCATGAATTTTATGTTGAATTCCATTGTATAATTTAATTGGACGAACATTGGCATAAAGATCGAGACCTGAACGTAATCCAAGGATAACTTGACCACCTGCAAGATCACCATTTGGTTTCATCGCTCCAGGCCATCCTATTGCCCCTAGTAGAATGGCATCTGAATTATCTCTACAATGTTCAAAGGAACCTGTTGGCCATTCTTTACCTGTTTCTAGATAGTATTGCCCTCCACAAGGTATCTCCGTTATTTCAAATGAAATTGGAGAGTTTTCCTCTACTGTTTTCAAGAGTTTTAGCGCTTCCGTGGTTACCTCTCTTCCAGTTCCATCGCCTGGAAGAACCGTGATGCGATGGTGGGCCATGAGTTCCCCAGCCGGTAATCATTCATCAATGCCCCTGTCTAGACAATAATATCACAAAACAGGGGAATCGTTCATAGACGGGGGTGATGAGTTAAGTGAATATGGATGAACTTGGGTCTTCCGAGGATTCCTCGAAAATGAGGATCGATCCTGATTCGTTGCCAATAGAGTTACGTGAGTTATGGGAAAATATGCTTAGAATCGATCCATCATGGAATCTTCACGATTGGCTAGTGGAACGAGCCAATGATGAAATGGAACTACTTGTATCAAAACTCAATGATGAACAAATTAAGCTTGAACATCGTCAGCACCGAATTGAGCGGTTAATTGAACGAGTAGAACGGCAATTGACTGAACCGAAACGTGTTAATGATCCTCATCAACGGAATTTGTTTGATGCATATGCCCAATCCCAAATGAAAGAAGAAAAAGAAGTAGTGGACATTTCATCAAACGAAATTATTCCTCCAGAAGACATTGATTCTGTGGATGATGATCCTATTTTGCGAATTTGTTGTGAACATATCCTTCAAGAAATGGAAGAATCACAAGATGCTGTCTTACATGAAGATGAGATGCATGGAATATGTTCAGTAATCGGTTTTGACGCTAGAGAAGTACAAGAAGCAATTGATCATCTAGTGGCTTCAAATCAAATTGTACATCTCGGCGATGGGTTGTTCGGTTTCGCTGATTAATGGGGCCCGGGGTTCCCCCATCTATACATCATATAGTCCGGGAACCAATATGATAGTAAGATGGCCCGAACTATTGCTATTATTCTCGGTTTGGCCTCATCTTACTACCTCTGGTTTCTATGGCCTGCACCTGTTCCAACAATTACTACTGGAATTATTGTAATGATCCTAGTGGATGCCCCATACAACGCCTCTAATCATCGACGTTACAAGAAATTGAGTATGGATCAATCTAAAACTTTGAGTAAATTATCTAATGAACTCCGAGATATTCGCAAACGGTTTAATCATCTAGATCATTTTGCAAAAGGAATGGAAAATGAATTAGAACGAAGGGATGCGATAGGTGCACCTGAAGCAAGAAAATTACTCGATGAACAAAGAAGGGCTTTAGCGATTCAAGCTGGTGCTATGAAAGAAACGATGATTGCTCTCGATAATCAAAATCAGATGTTAGATGGTATTAGAGAATCACAAAACTACGAGAACGAACGATGGAATCAGATGATGGGAATGATTGATTTGTTGTTGGAAGGACAGGCGCGCCGAACAGAAAATACGCGAGCAAGGGTGATGGAAGATGTGCAAAGGGTCAATCGAGAGGCAATGGAAAACAATCGTTCTGTTCAAGGAATGTTGACGGATTTATTATCAGATTTGGCTAGGTTGCCTAGGCATCAAACTATATCGGTTGCTGATTCAGTGATGGTTTCAGACTCCAATAAAGATGGATTGATCACATTGCCAAACCTACCAAAAAATGTCGCTGACACATGGGTCCGAGCACTTGAAGAAGACATGCAATAAATTCTCTACATGCAGTCAGGTGATAGGAGAGGCGCTCTCTCGCCGGAATTGAAAGATTCATCTGTTGTGAAAGACCGTGTAGAAAACGAGTTTAGAAACGCTATTTTCAGAGTTTTTTCTCTAATTATAACATGGCTAGTAGGGCTGTGGGCCATCTATGTTTTAATTGAAATTCAACCATTAATCGATCAAATTGGGATGCCTAGTACAATCTTATTCGCCCTAATGTTTCCAATATTGTTGATTGTCGCTTGGGGTGCCGCTGATTATCAACGAAGAACAGAGGATGGAGAAGGAATTGGTGATGATGATCGAGAAAAGATTATTCCATCAGTAATTGATCAAATTATAGAGAATGTATCCATTGATCCTCTGGCAAAAGAAATAGATTCGTCTGGGGGGGCACTATACTCAACTCGGGGTAAGGACCCAAAGGGAGTTGCGATAGGTGGAGGGGCTGATACGTTCGATTCAGGTATGCCATTGATTGATGGAATGCAAATGAGAAAAGAACATGAAGGATTAGAAGATGAATTAGAACGAAGTATCAAAATCAAAGTTGAAGCCGATGAAAATGCTGCAATAACAGCGCAAGAATCCTGGGAAAATGCCGAACAGAATGATCAAGAATTAATCGAAGCAGGGATGGAACGACTGGGGGATTTGGTCGGAAGTGGGCATTTTGGTGGACCAATGCTTTCTGATTCAAAAAATAATGATGAAAGTCCTTAACCAAAGATGAGGGGGGAGAGGCATGGAGAAGCCGATGAAGGCCGTTCTAGTGGCAGGAGGGCATGGGTCTCGCCTCTTACCATTCACTAGATACATGCAAAAAGCAATGTTACCCCTTCACAGAAGACCCGTCATTGATTTTGCTCTTGCATTCATACGACGAACTGGAATTAAAGACATCACAATAATTGGAAATCGATTCATTGGTCAAATTGCGCAACATGTGGGCGTAGGGTTAGATGGTGAAAATATTCACTATGTAATAGAAGAAGAACCTCAAGGAGTTGCATATGCTTTGAATTTGGCACGACCCCATGTAGAAGGTAGTCGTTTGATGGTCTACTTCTCAGACAATATTACCACAGCTGACTTAATCGAGGAAGTGAAAATGTGGAAAGAGGCAAAAGAACCCCCTGGTTGTTTACTACTTGGCAGATCTGTTGATAATCCTCGTTCATTCGGAGTAGGGGTTTTCGGCGAAAATGGCCAACTCATAGATATTGTTGAAAAACCAACTGACCCCCCAAGCAATGTTGCAATAGGTGGAATTTATCTTTATGATGAACGATTTTGGGACTTAATCGATGATAATTTAGCTACTGAAGAAGAAGGGTTTTCAATTACTGATTTGAACAAAAAATACATCGAACTAGGTGATGCATATCTCAAGGATCTAGAAGATGAAGAATGGTTGGATTGTGGTACCCCTGATGCATTACTTAAGGCTGCAAAGTTAGCAAAAGAAGGGCGGCTATCTCCAGAACCTTGTAACATAAGATCTGGTGACCCCATGCCACAAGGATATTCAAAGCAAGAGTAAATTGAGTTGAAAATATGAAAGTTGGAATTATCGGGGCAGGGATTGTAGGGGGAGCAATTGAGCACTGGTTTGGTGGTGTTCATGATCTCTTTATTCATGACCCAGTTCGTGGAACTACCCTTTCGGATGTAACTGACCATGTAGATATGGCGTACATCGCAGTCCCGACCCCCATGTCTGATGTTGATGGTTCATGCGATCTCTCCATCGTGAACTCAATCCTTGATGACCTCCCTGAAGGATTCACTGCTGTAATTAAAAGTACAGTTGTCCCAGGGACTACTCAACGCTTCCATGAAGAATATCCACACTTGAAAATCGCATACTCACCAGAATTTTTGGTAGAACGTAGACATCTCGAGGACTTTGGAAATCAGGATATACTCGTCTGTGGGACACATCATGCAGAAGTGGCGGAACGAGTATTCCAACAGCACCGCGAAGCGGGTGTAATCAAGTCTAATCAGACATTTCATGTCGAGCCAACTGTTGCTGAGATGGTGAAATACGCAAAGAATACTTTCTACGCAGTTAAAGTCATCTTTGCTAATCAGATGTATGACATATGTCAAGGCATGGGTGCAGATTGGTACAAAGTCCGAGACATCATTACCGCCCCTCAGGCACAACCCATTGGCCCATCCCATCTAGACCCAATCTTCGGACTAAATCGAGGTTTTGGGGGTAAATGTCTCCCAAAAGATAGCAATGCGCTACGGGTTTTAGCCGATGATTTGAACGTCAAATACGATTGGATGGAAGCAATTCAAACAGATAATGCAAGATTAAGGGGAGTACTTACCGGAAAGCCATCAGATGTGGAGACTAACGATGACTGACCATTTAGCGACGCTAGATTCATGAGAGGACAGGACAAGTGGAAGTCATGCTGCCCGACACGCTGCACACACTCCAACTGAGCGAACGTTTTGCTTACGCTAAACTTCTAGCGTTCATTACAAGGGTTGACAATGAGGTTACCGAAGATGAAATGGCTATGTTTGAACAACGAATGGGAACTGCCTTATTATCGCCAAATCAAAGAGCGGCCATTCGCGATTATCTGCATACTCCGCCATCTTTAGAAGAGTGCCTTGAAGATTTGAAAGCTGGTTCCGATAAAAGGGCAGGAAAGCTTGCTCTACGTGATGCAATAATGATGTCTGCAGCAGATGGAACTGTTGATGAAGAAGAATTTGAGGTATTGTTGAAAATTGCTACTGGACTTGGAATGGAAGAATCAGTTGTGGATGATCTTCTAGATTGGGTCATGGAAGGTTATGATTGGATGGCTAGGGGAATGAAAATTCTCGATGCTTCGTGAGGGAACGAAGTGTTACCAGACGCCATAGATTTCCTAGAAGAAGGAGATCGTGAAGGTTATGTTCGAATCCTAATAGCCATGGCTGGAGTAGATGGTACCTTAGTCAGAGAAGAAACTGCAGCAATTGAGGCAGCGATGGGGAGGGCGTTAATCCCCCCTGGAAAAAGAGATTTGCTCCGTCAAGAATTGAAAGTAAATCTCAAAATAGATGAGATAATCAAAGAAATGAGTGGAGTCGCAATTCGATTAGCTCTACGAGATGCAACAATTGTGGGAGCTTGCGATGGAGAATTTCAAGAAGAAGAAATTCAATTTCTCACTGAATTAGCAAAACGTTGTGATTTGAACGATGATGATGTGAATCGGCTCTTTCAATGGGTGGACCGTGGCTGGTCTTGGTTACAAGATTCAAGGGAATGGTTGAATTTATCCAAAGAAATCGATGAAAATGATGTTACTGGTGACAATGAATAACCTCATTTTATCTCTATTCGGCTAAAAAATATCGTCAAATGTTGATGCTTAACCATGATTCATTGAGAGTATGGTTCATAGAGGTGAACTCACATGGGACGGCTACGCGCGAAGTATCGTTCGGAGGCGAAGACTAAGAATGGGTGTTCATCCGAAAATAGGAATTACCGGACTTCCTCGTAGCGGCAAGTCCGCTGTGATGCAAAAAGTCGTTGAAATGTTGGTCAATGAGCGTACCAATGAGATTCGAGCACGAGGGGAAAGTATGGTTGATGTTCTGATCATCGCAGGTATGCGAACTGAACCTCTAATCGAAGATGGAGAACGAAAGGGGTACCGTTGCATCGACATAGTTACTCAAGAAGAAGCAGTAATGGCACACAAAGACATTGATTCAAGAAATCGAGTGTTTGGATTTGGTATCGATACTGAATCAATGAATAGTGTTGCAATTCCAGCAATACAACATGCAATGGATAAAGCCGAAGTCATTGTGATTGATGAAATTGGGAAATTCAGCGTTGAATCTGAAGAGTTCGTCAAGATTGTTCGTGCAGCATTAGAACTCGACAAGCCTACTGTAATGACGTTAGCCAAGAAATCAAGGCATCCTTTACTTCAAGACATTAGACGAAGAGATGATGGGAGAATCCTTGAGGTAACGCCTGTAAATCGTGCTCTGCTTCCGTACAAAATTCACAAGTTAATGCGGGAAACGTTTTGACATCCGTTGCCTTCATGCAGGGTATCGGTATCTCAAACCATGGGAACGCCGGCAATGACTGTAGAACGGCTACTTTGGCTCGTTTCCATTATTGCAACTTATGCGGGCGGAAACTTGCTACTAAATCTCCCTAATTGTGATGTTGATAATGTATGTCAATACAGTGAAATGTTCGACTGGCAACTCGGTATGGGAATACTATTCCTTGGATTGTTTTCGATGATATTAAGTCTTCAAGCACTCATTGCGAGATCCTCAAAACGGAAAACATGGGTTTCAATTTTCATTGATGATAGAACCAAAGAAGAAATCATCGAAGATGCAATGAATGCAAGTGAAGATGATGTGTCTTCGATTTCTGATGGATGGGCCAGATTAGAAGAAAGGCATCTCACGAAACGGCTTGAAGAAGAATAATGGAGCACAGGAGGGGATTCGAACCCCTGTAAAATGGATTTGCAGTCCATCGCGTAACCGGGCTTTGCTACCTGTGCGTCGAACGAGCGTGCGTCCCGTTCTATATCAAAACGACGAGTAAGTATGGGATGATTTGGAAAATACGGGGAGAACTCTATCAATTGTGGGTCTTTTCCAAAAAATATGCACCCTTTGTTTGAAATGAATCAATATTTGATTCAAGAAAAATTCTTGAAGATATTCGGGGGGAGATTTTGGTTCAAGGATATGGGTGGAAACGTGGTTGCCTATTGTAAACAAAAAGCATTCAAATTAAAGGAGGATATTACACTCTATACTGATGAAACGTGTACAACCCCGCTTCTCCATATCAAAGCAAGAAACGTCATTGATTTCTCCGCAACTTACGATATCATAGATGCTGAAACTGGTCAAATTCTTGGCGCTGCTCAAAGAAAGGGTTGGAAATCGCTCGTAAAAGACACTTGGAAATTATTAGATACAAATGGGAATCAGTACGGGCAATTAATTGAAGATAGTAATGCGTTAATCAGAAGATTTGTTCCTGGAGGTAAGTTTGTACCAGCAAGGTTCCATATAGAAATTCCAAATACTGCCGAGATTACATTAAATCAATTATTCAATCCATTCATCCG
>JASLJW010000113.1 GCA_030747885.1 Candidatus Thalassarchaeaceae archaeon | reverse complement strand
AGTTTCTCGATCCCATGGGACTAAGGTCTGAAGGTCAATTAGTTCACATGAAACTCCACTTTCCTTGATGGCTTGTTCACAAATGTGTACCATTGTCCCCCATGCTATTACAGTACAATCATTTCCTTCCATCACTACATTGGCTTGTTCTAGAGGAATTCTGTATTCGCCTTCTGGAACATCAGCATCTGGATGTCCTTTCCAAGTTGAGAGTTTGTGTGGGTCACCATAGAATGGTCCATTGTAGCAACGTTTTGGTTCAAAGAAAATTACTGGGTCGTTACATTCTACTGATGAAGTCAGAAGTCCCTTTGCATTCAAAGGAGTAGAACAGTATACCACTTTTAGGCCAGGAGTATGTGTAAATTGTGCCTCAGGAGATTGTGAATGATGATGGCCTCCACGAATTCCTCCTCCTGCTGGAGTTCGAAAAGTTACAGGTGTTGTGAATTCCCCTCCAGAACGATGCCTAACTTTTGCAATTTCATTCACAATTTGATCATATGCTGGGAAAATATAGTCTGCAAATTGAATCTCAGCTACCGGTCTGAGACCGTTTAACCCCATCCCCATGGCCATGGATGCTATTCCTCCTTCCGCTAATGGGGTATCGAATACTCGATGAGCCCCATGCTTTTCTTGAAGGCCATCAGTGATTCGAAAAACACCTCCGAAATAACCGACATCCTCTCCGAATGTCAATACATTCGGGTCTCTTTGCATCAAATCATCCAATGCTGATCTAAGGGCTTCAATCATGTTCATTTCAACCATGAAATCACTTCCCTAATTCCTCTCTCTGTTCTTGGACATGCCACGGAACAGTTTCGTATACTTCTGTGAAAATTGTAGATGCTGGAGGATATGGGCCATTAGCTAAATCTCCATATGATGTGGCTTCTTTGTATGCGGCAACTACTTCTTGGTCAATTCGTTCAACCAATGCGTCGTGTTCTTCTTCGGTCCAAAATCCGCAAGTAATCATATGATTCTTCAAACGATCTATTGGATCCCCTCCTGGCCAAGATAAATGATCATTTTTTGGACGGTATCTAGATGGATCATCACTGCTAGAATGGGCTCCTGCACGGTAAGTGTATACTTCAATATGAGTTGGTCCATGTCCTGCCGATGCTCTATCTCTGGCCCATTTTGTGATGGAATAAAGTGCCAAGAAATCGTTCCCATCTACTCTAAATGACGGTATTCCATATGGTAATCCTCGAGAAGCGAAATTTGGTCCACCGGTTGCCAAGTTTGCATGAGTAGAAATTGCGAATTGATTGTTTACTACACATAGAATAATTGGAGGTTTGTAGACTGAAGCAAAGTTTAGCCCGTAATGGTAATCCCCTTGAGCACTTGTACCATCTCCTAACCATGTAATCGTAATTTGGTCCTCTCCTTTGTACGCAGATGCCATTGCAACACCTACTGCTTGATTGAATTGGGTTCCAACAGGACTTGAAATCGAAATGAAATGACCTTCTTTCCAAGTATAATGTACAGGCATTTGTCTGCCTTTTACATTGTCCATTTCATTTCCAATACAATGATTCATCATGCTTACCATGTCTCTCCCGCGAACAAATTGAGCCCCCGGTTGTCTGTATGAAGGGAAGACCCAATCATGTTGTTCTAACGCCATGGTTTGAGCTATTGCAATAGCCTCTTCACCAAATGATCGCATGTAGAAGGATAATTTTCCTGTTCGTTGTAATTTCATCATTCTATCGTCAAAAATTCTCAATCGTAACATATGTTCCAAACCAAGTTTGATGGTATCTTGGTCGATTTTTGGATTCCATTCACCCTTTGCTAGATCGTCATTTCCAAGTACCCTAATTAGCCCATATGCATGTTCATGAGTTTCTTCTGAATTACAATCAATTGGCAATATGGGTAGGTCTTCTGGAGTCCATTTCCATTCGGGGAATGAGGATTCGTCACCCGGTCTACATGGTGCAGTAGGTACGCGAAAAGGCTTAGCCGCAGCAAGAGGTACCTCATCCGTCATGGTATTGACTTGAGTCGGAGTGGTAATATTATTCCGCTTTCGAACATTGTCTAATTCGATACACTTGGTGAAAGAAAACTAATTGCTGAATTTGTTTGTGAGCGTGTTACTGCAGGAGTTGCCCCATAGGCTTCATCTCTAAGGTGGCCTGCTCTGAATGAAGATCTTACTAATGGTCCACAAGCCACTCCTTTGAACCCCATTTCTCTAGCCTCTGAATCCCAAATCGCATATTGTTGAGGTTCTGGAAATCTATCGATTGGGAGATGCCTATCAGACGGTTGCAAATATTGTCCGATTGTTAACAAATCAACATCAATTGACCTCAGATCCTTCATCGCCTCAGTAATTTCTTCATCAGTTTCCCCTACTCCTACCATAATACTGGTCTTTGTGAGCAAATCAGGCCTGAGCTTTTTTGCTACTTCTAGAATCCTCTTTGATTGTTCAAATGAGGCTCTTGGGTCTCGTACTTTGGAATCTAATCTTGGAGTGCATTCAACATTGTGAGCAAAAACATCCAATGGGGCTCCATCCAGTAGTAAATCAAGTGCCTCTAGATTTCCATCTAAGTCGCTACATAGAAGTTCCAATCCAATATCTGGGCGTACTTCATGAATTGCATCGATGCAGGCTCTGTAATGTGACGCTCCTCCATCGGGTAAGTCATCTCTGTTAACGACTGTAATTACTACGTAAGAGAGCGCCATATCTTTGACTGCCTCAGCAAGTCTTGTTGGTTCTTCGGGGTCAAGTGGCAGAGGTTGTTTAATTGTGCCAACTGCACAGAATCTGCATCCACGAGTACATTCTTCACCTGCAATCATGAATGTAGCAGTCCCTCTCCCCCAACAATCGTGAATATTGGGACATCTTGCTTCTTCACAGACAGTGCTCAATGAACCAGTTTCTATCGTGGCTCGTGTGAAGTTAAACTTCTGTTGCGCCTCTCCAGTTGGTAGCGATGTTTTGAACCAAGGCGGCAACCTTTTCCTTAGTGCTCTCCTTTTTTCTTTAGCAGTTTGAACAGTTCCACTATCACAACTTGAAGCGAATGATTCGTTTGAATCTGCAACCGGGAGTGGGAGTGGCGGCATGTCCTTCACCCCTCTGTTTGAATAGTACCCGATTAACAGTTTGCAGGAATTGTTAGTTTATCAACATACTAAATATGGCAGTCAATGACCTATGAATATGGCTGGAGCAGTATTGGTCACAGGAGGCTCTCGGAGAATTGGCCGTTTTATCTCATTGACCTTGGCATCAAGTGGCTTCCATATTGTAATTCAGACTCGTTCTCATGATGATCAAGTAGGCGTTCTATGTGATGAAATAGAATCATTAGGAGTAACTTGCTTTATTGTTGAAGGCAATCTCGATAATCCTGATTCTGTGACAGGGATTTTTGATGATACCATAAAACTCCTTGAAAATAATGAGATGGGCTTAGTCGGTTTAGTAAATTCAGCTAGTATGTTTGAGTGGGACCACCCGTCGAATGTAAACGCAGAGTCATTGATTGGACATTATCGGGTAAACACGATGGCCCCTGTACTTCTTTCTCAAATGTTTCATGATTGGTTAACCAGTACTTTTTCCAATTCTATTCAAGAAAACCTTCCTTGTATTGTTAATATTCTAGACCAGAAATTGATTTCACCGCATCCTGATCATTTTTCATACACTTTGAGTAAACAAGCACTTTCTGGAGCTACGATAATGATGGCCAAGGCCTTTGCCCCTATTTGTAGGGTAAACTCAGTATCGCCGGGTCATGTTTTACCCAGTAATGAACAATCCTCATCTGGTTTTGAAAAGGCTCAGAATCAGTCTCCGTTGGGACATGGCCCTACCCCTCAAGATATTGCTGATGCAGTCTCATTTTTATTCCAGGCGCGTTCGATTACTGCACAAAATTTGGTAGTGGATTCTGGTGAACATCTTTTGGGTAGGAATCGAGATGTTGTATTTGAGACGGAGGATTAAGATGACTGAAGTTAGCGTTCTTGCAGAGATGTTATCCAATCATCCAGAAGGGATTACATCATTATTTATTCGAGGTTGGAAAAGGGATATTGATATTGGTGTTTTACCTCATGAGCAAGGTGTTTTACAACCAGTATCCTTCAATATTGAAGTCCATATTTCTGGTGCGAATCCCCCTGTAAGAGACGAGATAGATGCAGTTGTAGACTATGATTATCTTCGAGCAATAGTGGATCAATTGTTGGTTTCAAGGCGTTATAATTTGTTAGAGACCTTGGCATCTGAGATTCTTGAGGGCTGTTTATTTCCTCATGAAGTAATCGGAGCATCTGTTTCGGTTTCAAAATTAGCAGTAATTGAAGGAGACGGCAAAATTGGTTGTAGTTTCAGCAGAATAAAATGATTAATTCACCATTGCGTCAATTAATTCATTCAACATCTTCATGTTTGTATTGGGTTCCAGGCTGATTCGAATTGCCCGTAGAGCCTCTTCAGAATCTATCCCCATTGATGTTAGTACATGAGATGGCTTTCCAGCGGTTGCACTACATCCTCCACTAGGTGCTGCAATGAATCCCCTTTCTTCCAAATTTTGTAGATATATTTCGGCAGGAGGTCCTGGCATACTAAAGCACGTAATTCCCGGGGCTCTTTCATCGTTTTTTCCATGTATTTTTCCTCCCTTTTCGATTATTCCGTTTTCTAGAAAATTATGCAAATTTGACCATTTCTGACAATTTTCTTCCCTCTCATTGTCTAAATAAATTGCAACTTCAACGAATGCATTGACGAGCCCCAAAGGTACATTTCCTCCTCGACGGCCTAATTCTTGGCCACTCCCCTCAATCATCGGGGCGATTCTAATGCCCCGACGAATCCATAATGCTGCAATTCCTGACGGCCCCCCATAACTTTCAGAATCAAGAATAATTGCATCTGCAAATCCACAGAGTTTGGCAATTGGTAAACGTCCAATAATCCCCCGAGCATCTAAAATTCTCTTTGGTGAACTCAATCGTTCATTTAGATCATGATTCCATTTTTCTACATTTAATATTCTGCCAGTCTCAATGTCCATAGCTGATGCGACAGCAACAACAACTTCACCTTCATTTCCTCCGAATCTTTTTGCAGCATTTATCAAAGAAATATGTGAATCATCTTTCACATCTACTCTATTCCCAATTCGTGAATTTGTTGAAAGAAGCCCTCGAATTGCCCATGTTGCTGACTCATCAGCAGAGGATGTGAACCAAATCGAACCTCCAGGCAACAAATTTTCCAATTGCTGCCTTCTTTTTTCCAGTTTTTCTGCTACTTGATGTGCTGCCTCACTAAAGCCATTTATGCTATACTGAGTACCTTCAGTGCTCGAAATTATTGCCTCAATCGCTAAAGGATGAAGAGGCGATGCTGAAAGAATATCTACACTCTTCGAATCGCCGCCCATGATGGGGCGAAAGCAACACCGATGAAATACTTAGAGTTAGACGAAGGTGTATGACTTGGCGCGCATTCGGCTCAAACAGGGCCAAGAATGGCCTTCTAGAAATCTCTGTTCAATCCAATATGCGCTTCACGCAGGATTCGGGTTCGGTTCTAATCCAAATTGGTGATGCAGAAGCCCGTTATCAACCTGGAGAAATCCTTGCAATAAGAACTGAAAAATTAGAACGTACATTGGTTCCAACATGGAGAATATTGCTTGAAAGTAAGGAAGGGCCACGCCCACTTCTTTCCTTGGGTTCCGAATCAGATGCATTGTCTGTAGCCGAAGAGATTGCGCGACTAGGAAGTGCACGATTGATTGAGCACACTGGTCGAATTGTTGAGAGAGATGAACATGGGCTAACTGTTTTACAACAAATTGCACGCCATCCTGGGCGTTGGCCTCGTCCGATTAGAACCCCCTCAATGCGTGGGTCAGTGGAAGTTAGGGGCGATGAAGTAATCATGGATCTTCCTAGCGAGGTTTCACCATTGGGTTTTCTTTTCACTGCGCTTTTACTGTCCTGTAGTTTGATTTTAGGTCCGATTTCTCTGATGTTTTCTGGAAATATAATTGGATTTAACCAATATGGCATGACATATGGGTGGATATTGGGAATTTTTGTTTCAATGGTTCTGATTGCATTCCTAAATAATTCAAATAGGATATTTGAGGGAAGCCACAGAATAATTATCAGAGAATCTGGGGTATCTGTATCGGGTAAATTATTGGGTTTATTCCGTCTTCCTGCCGAGACTTTCCCGTTATCTGAATTCAAAGATATCGATGCTACGCAGGCATGGGGTTTGACGCTATTGTTTGGAGAACGAAGGGTCAGATGCGACCTCCCAGCTGCTGAAGGCCAATGTTTGATTGGAGAGATGATAGAGGGGTTGCGTGAAGTAGGAGCAATTCCATTCTCATCAATAATTGAAGAAGAATAAGATGCGGGGGGTGGGATTTGAACCCACGAAACGTTACGTACTGGAACTTAACTCCAGCGCCTTTGACCAGGCTCGGCTACCCCCGCAACCCTTTCGAATACACGGCCGCTCATGAACGAACCGCTTTGCAAGGAACCCCAATCTTCGACACACTAGCGCGCAAACCGTTTAACGGTCGAGGTGCCACGGGATACATGATGAGCGTGCAGTATGTCCTCCAACGCCCATTCCTCCGGGCCATTCTGCTCGTTCTAGTTTTGGTCTTCAGTTCCTTTGGGGCCACTGTTTCCACCCCTATTCAGTTAGATGCTGAAGAACAAAGTTATTTCACAGGGGATCAATTGTATGACTACGAGATTTTTGTAGCGGATAAAAATGATAGTGCTGGAGGAGATGGATTCTTGACTACTGAGGAACCTACAGGTTCTCAAAAGGAAATTGTAGTATCCGAAGAAACAGCCGAATTTAGAAGTCCTCGAATGCTTTCTGATCTCTATATTGAAGGCTATTCTGGAGATATCGAGTTTACAATGTATTACAAGGCAGTATCATCTTCTGATGGCGCCAAGGCACTATTTACCATTCAGATACTCAATGATGGCCAAGTAATCGCTGAAGAAGATCAGGAATATGATGCATGTCAGACACAATTCGGAAGTAGTTGTGCGGTTAGTCAAGGGAATATTGAGTTACCTTTGGCAGGAGGATTCACAGTTCTCAAAGACAATCAGTTAACCGTCAGAGTTCAGGCTGATATGAGTGGATGCGATGGTGGAGGGAATGACCCCCCTGGTGGCCCTGATACAGAGGCAAGACAGTGGGGTGGATCCGAATGTTCTGCTACTCTATATTTCGGGGCAATAGATGGTGGAGCTGACCAGTTTACTATGATTGATGTTAAATCAAATGCTCTTTCGAATAGTATTCTTATCGTCCAGAAGGATGGTGCTGAGATGATTGATGGTGCTCAGATTGATTGGTACCCCAATGATATAATCTCTGAAAGGACAATGCAATTCAGATTTGAGGTCAAGAGCGCTTTCGGACGTTTTGATATTAATTCAGTTCGCCTTATTGTACTCAATCCAAGTGGGGGGCTTCCAGTCGATCAAGCAATTACTGGTTCTCTAGATGGAGTAGATGATACTACATGGTCAATTGCTGGAACTTATGATTGGGAGTACCCTGGAGGTTTAGAGGATGGGGAATATCAAGTTTCATTAGAGATTTCAGATATTGGAGGCAATTCAATAGTAATCGAACATGATAATATTGTAATGAACAAATTTGGTATTGCTCTAAGACATGGTGAAAGTCGTTCTACAGAATATATTGCTCCTTCTCAGGTCACTGCTATTCCATTGCAACTGATGCATAGGGGGACTAGTGATCAGATGTCTGTTAGCTTAAGTTTGGTAACTAGTTTCAATTCCAATTGGAATGTTTCATTTGATGCTCCTGCAGGTTACAATCTCAATGAAGGAGGGTCGATTGTAAATCCTATTCTTACCCTGCAAGCACCTCAGGATTTA